>NZ_JBYNDP010000111.1:0-12272 GCF_059783535.1 Tateyamaria sp.
TGCGCGATGGGCAGCAGACCCAAGGCGTGCAGTTCTCGACCCCTGAAAAGCACCAGATTGCGCAAGCGCTGGACATTCTTGGCATCGATTACATCGAAGGGGGATGGCCGGGCGCCAACCCGACCGACAGCGCGTTTTTCGAAGACGCACCCAAGACCCGCGCAACGTTTACCGCCTTTGGCATGACCAAGCGGGCAGGGATCAGTGCCGAGAACGATGATGTCCTCGCTGCCGTCATGAACGCGGGGACGCAGTCCGTCTGTCTGGTTGGCAAGACCCATGATTTTCATGTGGAAAAGGCCCTTGGCATTTCTCTCGCCGAGAATACGGACAACATCGCGCAGACCTTTGCCCATTTGGTCGCCAATGGGCGCGAGGCGATCTTTGACGCCGAACACTTCTTTGATGGCTACAAGAGTAATCCGGACTACGCGCTTGAGGCGATCCATGCCGCCTATGATGCGGGCGCGCGGTGGATTGCGCTTTGTGACACCAATGGTGGGACGTTGCCGCATGACATCCATGCCATCACCAAGGCGGTGATCGCCTCGGGCATTGATGGAGAGCGTTTGGGCATTCACACCCACAATGATACCGAGAATGCGGTGGCCGGGTCCTTGGCCGCTGTCGATGCGGGTGCGCGGCAAGTCCAAGGCACGCTCAATGGGCTGGGCGAGCGGTGTGGGAATGCGAACCTGACGTCGATCCTCCCGATCTTGCTGTTGAAGGAGCCCTATGCCAGCCAGTTCGAGACGGGTGTGTCGATGGACGCACTGGCGGGACTGACGCGGACAAGCCGGATGCTTGACGACATTCTGAACCGGGTGCCGCAGAAGCAGGCAGCCTTTGTCGGGGCGTCTGCCTTTGCGCACAAGGCTGGGCTGCACGCGTCGGCCATCCTGAAGGACCCGACTACTTACGAGCACATCGTGCCGGACACGGTGGGCAATGCGCGCATCATTCCGATGTCGAACCAGGCGGGGCAGTCGAACCTGCGCAAGCGTCTGGCCGAGATGGGGCTGGAGGTGCCTGCAAAGGACCCCGCCTTGTCGCGCATTCTGGATCGGATCAAGGCGCGTGAGGATGCTGGGTATTCCTATGACACAGCGCAGGCGTCGTTCGAGTTGTTGGCGCGGGACGAGTTGGGCCTGTTACCGGAGTTTTTTGAGGTCAAGCGCTACCGCGTGACCATTGAGCGCCGCAAGAACAAGCGGGACCAGATGGTGTCCTTGTCCGAAGCGGTTGTCGTGGTGAAGGTCGATGGCAAGAAGATGCTTTCTGTGTCCGAGTCGATGGATGATTTGGGCACCGACCGTGGCCCGGTTAACGCCCTCGCCAAGGCGCTGGCGAAGGATTTGGGCCGGTATCAGAAGAATGTCGAGGATATACGTCTGGTTGACTTCAAGGTGCGGATCACCCAGGGCGGGACCGAGGCTGTGACCCGTGTCATCATCGACAGCGAAGACGGGCAGGGGCGGCGCTGGTCCACCGTGGGCGTGTCCGCCAACATAGTGGACGCGTCTTTCGAGGCGCTGTTGGATGCGATCCGTTGGAAGCTGGTGCAGGATGGTGCGGAATGACGCCCGCGCAGTGGTCCGCTTTTCTAGAGGTCCACAAGGGCTTGCCGCGCGAGGGGCCAGGGGCGCCGGGGGATGTGCATTGGGCCTTGGACCGTATTGGCCTCTCCGGAGCGGTAGACGTGTTTGATGCGGGCTGCGCGACAGGGGGCGATACTGTCACCTTGGCGCAAGCTTTGCCCGAGGCGCGGATCAGGGCTGTTGATACGACAGAGCCATTTGTCGCCCATGCCAAGGCGCGCCTTTCAGCGTTTGGGGATCGGGTACGTGTAGAGCTTGGCAGCATGGCGGAGCCGGGCGGGGCCTATGATCTGATCTGGTGTGCTGGCGCGCTGTATTTTCTGGGTGTGACCGAGGGTCTGACCCTGTGGCGTGACGCATTGAAGCCTGGTGGACATGTCGCCTTTTCTGAACCGGTGGCGTTGGGGGCGATGTCTGCCGATGCGGCAGCGTTCTGGGAAGAGTATCCTCAGATCACTGATCTTGCTGGGGTAGAGGCGCGTGTATCTGCCGCTGGTTACCGGGTGCTGGACCATCGCATGATCGTGGGTGCGCCCTGGCTGGCCTATTATGATCCGATGCAGGCGCGGATTGATCATTTGCGCGCGATAAACACTGATTCAGCGGTCACGGAAGCAATGGCTGAATGCCAGCGCGAGATTGATCTGTGGCACGCTGCGAAGGACGAGATTGCCTATGCTCTGCTGATCGTGGCCCCGGAATGAGCCTGCCCGCGGAGGTCATCCCGTGCGCGCGGATTGTCGAACAGGGGGATCCTGATCGGTTTCGGACGGTCATGGCGGCGCCGGTGTCGGCGCGTGCGGTGCTGTTCCCCCTCTATGCCCTGAATGTTGAGGTGTCGCGCGCGCCTTGGGTCACACAAGAAGCGATGATTGCCGAGATGCGTTTGCAATGGTGGCGGGATGCGCTGGAGGAAATCGCAGAGGGACGACAGGTGCGAAAGCATGAGGTCACGACGCCTCTGGCGGATTTCCTGACGGCGGGCATGGCACGACGGTTGGACGAAACTGTCGCGGCGCGGCGCTGGGATGTGTACCGCGACGCGTTCGAAGATGAGACGCATTTTGATCGTTACCTCGATCAGACCGCTGGTCATCTGACGTGGACCGCGGCCGAGTGCCTTGGCGCGCCGCCTGATCAGGAAGCCGCGGTGCGATCTGTTGCTTTGGCCGCTGGGCTTGTCGCGTTTTTGCGGGCGGTTCCCAAGCTGGAAGAGGCAGGGCGTATTCCTTTGCTTGATGGCACACATGACGGCGTTGCGACTTTGGCGAGGCGCATCAGGATGCGCCTTACGGTTCCGCGACTGCCCACGTCAGCACGGGCTGCGCTTTGGCCTGCAATTGGTGTCCGATCCGTCTTGGATCAAGTCGTGCGTGATCCCGCGCTCGTGGCTGAGGGTCGCGTGCCGACCGTGGGGCCTTGGCGGTTGAGTTTAAGTGCTGTGACGGGCCGCGTGATGCTGTAGCCTGCCGGTTGGCACATCAGAATGCGCCTTACACTGCGATCGCGCGGTTCCGCATCATGAGCCAGATGAGCGATCCGCCCGCCAGCACAAGGAAAGGCACCATGGCGATGTTCACGGCCGCCCAGCCTTCGACCGGGTCGCCGCCTGCGCAGTTCATCAAACCGCCTGACGCCAGCGATGCGAGGGTGACACCGCCAAAGACAATCAGGTCGTTCATGCCCTGCATACGCCCCCGTTCCTGTGTGGAGTGAGCACCCGCCAGCATGGTGGTTGCCCCGATGAACCCAAAATTCCAACCCAGCCCGAGGAAGAACAGCGCCCAGTAGAAATTGGCGAGGTCGACACCTTGAAGCGCGACAACACCCGCCACACCGAGGATGGCAAGGCCAAGACCCATGATCCGCTCGACCCCAAAGCGTGAGATCAGGTGACCCGTGAAGAAGGACGGAGCGAACATGGCAAGGACGTGCACTGTGACGACGTTTGCAGCGTCCGGTTCGGTGAATCCGCAACCCACAACGGCCAGCGGTGTGGAGGTCATCACGAGGTTCATCAGCGCATAGGATACGGCGGCGCAGATGACAGCGACCGCGATACGAGGGTCGCGCAGCAGTTCTCTGCGGGAGCGTCCCGCGCCTTCGGTTGCCGAGGGCGGTGCCGGTTTGGGGATGTCGAGGAACAGGAACAGGGCCATGCCCATGAGGTTGAAGCCCATGGCGACCCAATAGATAGGGATATAGCGTGCGACCGTGGCATCCGCCGCGCCTGCTGTGACATAGCCCACAACCTGCGGTCCGATGATCGCAGACAGCAGGCCGCCCGCCATGACATAGGAGATCGCCTTGGGCCGGAACGCGTCCGAGGCAGTGTCGGCGGCAGCAAAGCGATAAAAACCCTGCGCTGACATGTAGATGCCAGTCATGTAGCTGCCTGCGAGAAACAGCCAGAAGCTGCCAACGCTCAGCGCCCAGACCCCGATGGCGGCACCGGCCAACCCGCCGAGTGCGCCCACGATGAACCCTGTCCTGCGCCCAAATCGTTGCATGACGTTCGACAGCCATGGCGCTGTTGTCATCGACCCAAATACGATGAGCGAAATTGGCAGCGTTGCCAGACAGGCATAGGGGGTCAGCTGTTGTCCAGCCAGGCCAGCCACCACGAACATCATGGTGATCTGACTGCCAAGAAAAGCCTGTGCCGCGACCAGTACGGCCACGTTGCGCTTGGCGCGGTTGTCATCAACGTAGGTCATGTTTGCTGGCTATCCCCGGGCGCGCCCAGCGGCAAGTGCGCGATTAAGCACAGGTGGTTGCGCACATGTGACATGGGGCTAGGGTGGCGGCATGAAACGGGTCCTAGTTCTGGGTGGGTCGGCCATGACCGAACCTGCGGTGCGCGCCTTGCAGGCTGCGGGGCACGAGGTGCAGGTCTACTGGTCGCGCGTGCCCATGGTGGATGATTTGCCTTGTCCGGCGACATTGCGGGCGGGCGTGCAGTCTGCCGAAGCAATTGTAGATGCCACCCATCCCTTTGACGAAACACTGCGAGCGATAGTCGCGAACATGTTGCCGGAAGCGCCACGGGTGCGCATTGGCCGTGGCGCCTGGACGCCGGGTGCAGGGGATCAATGGCAGCAGGTCGACACTCTGGCGCAGGCGGTGGCAGCCTTGCCGTCGGACGCGCGTGTCTTTGCGGCGTCCGGTCGGGACAGTGCCGAGGTGCTGGCCCACCATGACGGACCGGTGTTCTTGCGCCAATTGCACCGCCATGATGATCCTGCGCCGGAGGGCTGTATCTATGTTTTTGGCGATGGTCCCTTTGATGCCGCGCAGGAGGTAGCGTTGTTCAAAGAACTGAAAATTGACGTTGTGTTGGCGCGAAACACCGGGGGAAAGAGTGCGTTTCCAAAGATTGCTGCCGCGCGGTTGCTTGGATTGCCGGTGGTCCTGATTGCGCAGCCTGGAACAGGGTCCGTGCCCCTTGTGAGCGACACGGACGCGCTGTTGGCTTGGGCGGATCACTTGTGACAGGACGCATTATCGAAAGCGATGCGGATGTGGCCGAAGGCGCTGCATGGTTGGCCACGCAACATCCGGCTCTGGCGCATGCGCTTGAGGTGGCGGGCCCTTTGCCTTTGCGGCGACGGCCCGACGGATTTGCCGCGCTGCTGAACGCGATCATCGGCCAACAGGTGAGTACCGCATCGGCCAACGCGATCTGGGCACGGATGCAGGAGGGCGGGCTGGTCGCGCCTGCGCCGGTGATTGCTGCGGGCGAGGACGGATTGCGCGCCGCGGGGCTGAGCCGCCAGAAGATTGCCTATGCTCTCGCCCTGGCTGAAGCCGGGATCGACTACGACGCGTTGCGCCACGCGCCGGACGCAGATGTTATTGCAACCCTCACTGCGGTGAAGGGCATCGGGGTCTGGACGGCCGAGATCTATGCCATGTTCGCGCTAGGCCGTGCGGATGTTTTTGCCCCGGGCGATCTGGCCCTGCAGGAGGCGGCGCGCCTGATCTTTGACCTGCCCGACCGCCCCAAGGAAAAGGCGCTGCGTCAAATGGCTGAAGAGTGGTCACCGTGGCGGGCGGTTGCTGCCCGGCTGTTCTTCACCTACTACCGGGTCGCAAAGGGGCGAGAGGGGATCACATGACACGGGTGTTGCAGGCAGGGCGGGTTGAGCCGCAATCGGGTGAGTTGCGGTCGATCGTTGTCTTCCTGCATGGCTACGGTGCGAACGGCGCGGACCTTTTGGGTCTCGCTGAACCTTTGGGTGAACATCTGCCGGATACGCTGTTTGTGGCACCGGATGCGCCCGAGGCCATTCCAGGGTACCCCGGTGGTTACCAGTGGTTTCCGATCCCATGGATCGACGGATCGTCGGAAGAAGAGGCTGACCGGGGGTTGAATGCCGCCGCCGAGGACCTGAACGCATTTCTTGATGCCCTGATGGTGGATGAGGATGTGTTGCCGGAACAGGTTGTCCTGTTTGGCTTTTCCCAAGGCACGATGATGTCCCTGCATGTGGCTCCGCGTCGCGAAGATCCGGTGGCGGGGATCGTAGCCTTTTCTGGGCGGCTGCTGAACCCCGAGGTGCTGGCGGACGAGGTTGTCAGCCGCCCACCTGTCTTGCTGATCCACGGGGATCAGGATGATGTGGTGCCACCGCAATCCTTGCCGCAGGCCGCCGAGGCCCTGCAAGGTGCGGGGTGGAAGGATGTCTATGCCCACGTCATGAAGGGCACGGCGCATGGGATCGCACCAGATGGGCTGAGCGTTGCATTGGCCTTTATGCGGGACAAGCTTGGTCTGTGAACCGTTTCATTCTGTGCAGCGCTTTGGCCTGTGCTGCGGCATTGTTTTCTATACCTGCGCTGGCCCAGTCATCCAATGCGGGCAGCGTCCCTAGGGATCCTCTGACGATTCTCGTGGATGGTGATGCGCTGCCCACACTGGAGCGTGATCTATTTGAGCTGGATGCCGGAGTAGGGGTCTTTGATGCCCAGGCCGAGCCGCTCTCCATGCTTGACGTGGATGCCTACATCTGGGTGATTGAACGGCGCGATACGTTTGTGCCGGACAGGGATCACGTCTTCCTCGACTCGCTGCGCCGGATGTTTGCCGACCAGCGTCCCGATGCGGAAACGGCACTGGAATGGAGCGTGCTGCGCATGATGGATGATCAGGATGGGCACATTCATCCCGTGCGCCTCGTTTTGGCTTATGCCCATGGGTTGCGACGCTATCCGGACCTCTGCGTCGCAGTTGGGGTGCGGGACCTTATCTACTCGGTTGATGTGGACGCTAATGACGACGCGGTGAGCGATCCGTTCAAAGGGATGGAACAATGCCGTGCGGAAGGCTGGTCCACGCCGCAAGATGCTGTGGGACGGTGAGCGCAACACACCGCTTGGAGTGCACAAAAAACGTCACATGTCTGTCACCAAACCGCTCTATTGCGGCTGCGACATCTCGTGGTACGCATGGTACTTGCAACCCGCTTTCCACAAGATATAGTCACCACATAAAGCCGGGGCGGGATCCCCGCTCTGGTGCCATAACGGGCAGACAGGGCGAGGACGGAGTCACGCATGGACGGCGATTTCAGAACGGAATTCACACGCAGCCCGTCTGCGTTGAAACAGCACCCAGCGCTGGTGCTGAATGCGGACTACAGGCCGCTCAGCTATTATCCTTTGTCCCTGTGGCCCTGGCAGGAGGCGATCAAGGCGGCCTGGCTTGATCGGGTGGACATCGTGGCCGAGTATGATGAGGTCGTTCGGTCCCCGAGTACCGAGATCCGAATACCCTCTGTCGTGGTTCTGAAAGACTATGTGAAACCTCAAAAGCGCGTGGCCTTCACGCGCTTTAATTTATTCCTGAGGGACGAATTCAGGTGTCAGTATTGCGGTGCGCGTGGCGATTTGACGTTTGACCATGTGGTGCCACGCGCATCCGGCGGTGTTACCAGTTGGCAGAACGTGGTGGCGGCTTGTAGCCCGTGCAATCTGCGAAAAGGCTCCAAACCGTTGCACCGTACCGGTATGGCCCTGCGCAAACCGCCCCGTCAGCCGGGCGCGGAGGAGCTGCGAAACATGGGCCGGAAGTTTCCACCGAACCATTTGCACGAAAGCTGGATGGACTTCCTGTACTGGGATGCCGAACTGGAGGCGTGACCGGGCGACGACGGTGTCACGCCCTCACGTGCTCGTGAACTGATACCCCATGCGCCTGCGTATGAACTGGGGCATGTTTCGAAGATGCGCCAGTTTATCGCCTGTCTTGTTGCCCTTCTCTCGACCCAGCCAGTGACGGCGCAGATCTTGCAAGGCAAAATCATTCAGCAAAGCGGAGACGGGCGGTTCGTACTCCTTGATACGGAAACCCCTTTCGCCGTTGGCGAAGACACGTTCGATGACGACAACCTGTACGGCTTTGACGAAGATCAGAACATCACGCTGGTTGAACCCATTCGGGTTGATATCGGCAGCGAACAGGGCTGGATACCGGCGGGCACCGTCGTGGCCAGTCACTATGTGTTCTTTGACAGTCTGTCTGGCATTCACACGGGCTATGTTGATTTTGATGCGCCGATCCTTGGGATTGCCGCATTTCAAGACACGATGGCAGCAACGGATTTCCTCGCCAATACCGGCGTGACCTATCTGAGCACCGAACTGCGCGGGCTGGAGCAGGGCGACTATGTCTGGATCGATGAGAACCTGCCCACCCGGCTGTGGGTGTATTGGGCGGGGTCCTCACCAGGGGACTACATTCGCGTCTTCACCGAGGAATCCAAAGGCGCGCTACTTATGTAGATAGCTGATGTCTGCCCCATGTCAGGCGGCCAGGTCGACCCATACTGGAACATGGTCTGATGGCTTTTCTTCGCCCCGTACGGCCTTGTCGATCTGGCAGTCCGTCATCAGGTCTGCGCAGTTGGGACTGAGCAGGAAGTGGTCGATGCGAATACCGTCATCCTTGTTCCATGCGCCAGCTTGATAGTCCCAGAACGAATAGTGCCCGGGCCCAAGGCTGCGTGTGCGGAAGGCTTCGGTTAGCCCCAGGTTCAGCAAACGCCGGAAGGCGGTGCGGCTTTCGAGGCGAAACAGCGCGTCCTCGCGCCATGCATCCGGTCGCTTTGCATCTTCGGCCTGTGGAATGATGTTGTAGTCACCGGCCATCAGAAAGGGTGCTTCTTCGGCCAGTAGCGCAATCGCGCGTTGGCGCAGCCGTTCCATCCACGCCAGTTTGTAGTCATATTTCGGCCCCGGCACCGGATTGCCATTGGGCAGGTAGAGACCACAAAGGCGCACGGTCTGAGTGTCGCCCATGACCGTCGCCTCAATATAGCGGGCTTGTTCGTCCTCATCGTCGCCGGGCAGGCCACGTGTCACGTCCTCAAGTGGCAGTTTCGACAGGATGGCCACCCCGTTGAACGACTTCTGGCCGTGTGTTTCCACGTTGTAGCCCCGATCCTCGAACAGCTCCCGGGGGAAGTTTTCGTCAACCGACTTGATTTCCTGCAACAGCACAACATCCGGATTTGCCGCATCCAACCACCTGGGAAGGGCCTCGATACGGGCCTTGATGCCATTGATGTTGAAGGTTGCAATTTTCATGATGGCCCCCGTTTCGACTGCTGTCTTGGTGTCGCGCATCCAACTGCTTTGGGCAAGACCCTATGGGACTGGGCGCCGATCATGTAAATTAACTATTTCTTAACTAATCGATTCGGCGTAATCTGCGGATGTTGCAGGACGTAATGCATAAAAATCACAGCAAAAACAGGGCTGTGGATAAGAAAATTTGTTCCAAAAATGTTCTGGGTTGAAGCCGGGGGTGTGCAAACGCTTCTATGCTTTTCCTTATGTGGATAACCTTTCGTCCACTCGCTTCTAGCAAGAATTTTTCTTTTGCAAATCGCCTTTAACGGGCAACGCTTGGGCCACCACAACCAAAAGATGAAAGGGGAAGCTGCTATGACGGCTCAACGCAAAACACACGTCGCTTTGGACACCACTTCGATCAGTGGTCTGCATTCCGGGGAAGGGGTTGAAATGTTCTCGACCAGCAGTGCGCCAATGGCGCGGGACACTCTAATGGGCGACGGCGTTCATATGTTCTCGACCAGCAGCGCTCCGACGGCAGGAGATGTGATTGCCGGTGACGGAGTCGAGATGTTTTCAACAAGCAGCGCACCGGTTGCGCGCGAAACAGTGGCTGGCGACGGTGTTGAGCTGTTCTCGACCAGCAGTGCACCGGCGCAGACAGGTGCCGTCATGCAGGGTGAACTGACCAATCTGTTCTCGTCAGGATCCTGACCGCGGGCGGGCGGGACGACAAGACAACAGACAAAGGGGTACACAAACATGTCAAATGTCATTGAGCTCAACGTCCCGCCGCGCCGACAACTCCTGACCGAACGGGCAGGTGGATTGATCGATCTTTTTGCAACGCACCGCAGACACCCGGATGATGTGTTCTGGCTGAAAGAGAATGCCGAACTCCTTGGTATTCTGGAATGTACTGGCACGGAAATCGATGCGGACGCGTTGTTACCCCATGGGGACTTTTACAAGGGGTTGTCCGAACGGCTGCAGTTCTTTCCACAATACTATCGCTTTCTGTTGTCCATCGGCCTGGACCTCGAAGATCTGGGATTGCCGGGCACGCAGATGGAAGGCCTATGTGATTGGGTTGCCCGTCAACGCTTACCGGAGGCTGAGCTGAGTGACTTGCAACGGGCGGAGGCGCGGCGCTTGTTGGCGCGTCGGGATTTAAATTGCACTGCCGCTGATCCCGGGTTGGATGACCGCCTGCGCGGGTTCATTGCCCGGCCCGAAACATTTGCATTGCCTAACAAGAAAGCGGCTTACGAGCTAACGCATATCGTTTTTTACTTGTCCGAATACGGGCGCCGCGATCCATGTTTAGATGCTGCGACGCTGCAAAGCCTCGAATATGTGGGGATTCTGGCCTATCTGGATCAGAACATCGACTTGCTGGCCGAGGTCTGTGTTGCATTCCGGCAGGCTGGAAAAGCACCTAGTGCAATTTGGGTTGAAGCGGTGCGCAGGTCCATGTCCGGCTTCCGGGTTGTAGAAGACCCATCCGGGACAGCAACAGACGATTATCACGAATACCTTGTGGCATCTTGGGCTGTGCAGGTTCTTGGCTTGGAGGGCACGGGATGTCCGATGCCCGAAGGGCGGGCTGTCTTTCAGCCAAGTGCCCAACACGCCAGCGCACTACGCGCGGTTTCTGCCGCACTGATTGCCGCGTCCGAGAGGCGCAGCTGCGATTGGGGGCAAATGTGTGACTACGTCTTTGATCTGTTAGACGATAATGCAGGGCTTGTCCTGGAAACGACCATTGCGTCGACCACCCAGTTTGAGCCGTTCTTCGAACTGTTCGCGCGCGCCTGACCGCTACATCGAGAAGGATGTGCCACAGCCGCAAGAACTGGTGGCGTTGGGGTTTTCAATAACGAAACGAGCGCCAATCAGTTCTTCGGAAAAATCGATGACGGCGTTTGCAAGGAAGGGCAGGCTAATGCTGTCCACAACGACCTTTTGGCCCGCGCCCTCCAGAACAAGGTCGTCATCCTTGGGGTCGTCCAGCGCAATCTCGTATTGGAAGCCGGAACATCCCCCACCTTCGACAGCGACGCGCAGGGCTTGCCCCTGATCGGCGGCGCCGATCTCGGCCAAGCGCTCAAAAGCGCGTTCGGTGACTTTGGGTGGCAATTGCATCGCATCTGCTCCGGACGGTTTTCATCGTTCTGCGTCTGCAATATATGCCCGACAGGAACAGGCGACAAGGATCACCGGACATGCCAGCCGCGTATGCTTCTGACCCCACCCGCGCTCGGGGACGGCGCTGGCCGGAGGAAGAGATGTCATTCCGCTCGCCGTTCCAGCGCGATCGGGACAGGATCATTCATGCTTCGGCCTTTCGTCGGCTCAAACACAAGACGCAGGTTTTTGTTGAGCACGAGGGCGACTATTACCGCACACGTCTGACCCATTCCATTGAGGTGGCGCAGGTTGCACGCACCATCGCAGGTGCGCTTGGCCTGAATGATTGTCTGACCGAGGCTGTGGCGCTGGCCCACGACCTGGGTCATCCGCCCTTTGGCCATACCGGCGAAGATGCACTGCAGTCGCTGATGGCCCCCTATGGTGGCTTCGATCACAATGCGCAAGCCATCAATATCGTGACGCAGCTGGAATGCCACTACGCCGACTTTGATGGGTTGAACCTCACCTGGGAAGCCCTTGAAGGCATTGCGAAACATAACGGTCCAGTCATCGGTGAATTGCCATATGCGTTAGCAGAGTATGATGCGGATCACGACCTTGAACTTGGCACGCATGCGAGTGCTGAAGCGCAGGTTGCCGCTCTGTCTGACGATATCGCCTACAACAACCATGATCTGCATGATGGTCTCCGCGCCGGGCTGTTTGCAGAGGCTGACATTTGTGATCTGCCCATGATTGGTCCGGCTTTTGCCGAAGTGGACGAGCTGTACCCGGAACTTGATCCGATGCGACGCCGGCACGAGGGCCTGCGCCGCGTCTTTGCCGCAATGGTCACGGATGTTGTCGAAACTTCGCGCAGCTTATTGGCCGACAGCGGTGCGCAGTCGGTCGAGGATATCCGCCATTTGGGTCGGCCAGTCATCCGGTTTTCAGATGCGCTTTGGG
>NZ_JBYNDP010000237.1:0-2645 GCF_059783535.1 Tateyamaria sp.
GGAGACGCCGAAGGCAATCAACGCGGCGGCCTCGCACCAGAAGGTCCAGTTGCCCACATCCCACCACAACCAAGGCACGCCCGTCAGCCAAGGGATCAACGCAGCACTGCCCATGGCAAGGATCGCAAGGACGATGACAGTGCCCGCAGCATAGTAGATGGTGTTCCGAATGAGCTTGATCTTTGTCAGCCTTCCGTTTGCATCGCGTTGATGGTCCTCGACAGCTGTGAACACAAAAAAGCAAAACCAGGCGAGAAAGAAGAATACGACCGCAGCGGATGCGTAGTGGATGACGCTTGCGTATTCGAAAAGTCGAAACGCGGTGGTCGGATCAAAGGTGCGGTCCAGGGTTGGCGCACCTTCGACAAGGCGCATGGTCAGTTTCGGCCGCGCCGCGAAAACCTCGGTGTCGCACCCCCAGCCGCTGGTTGGAAAGAGGGCGATACCGAAGGCTCCGATCCCGGCATATGTTGCCAGCCGGTTTTCGGCGCCCAGTCTGTCTTCGCCGCGGTATACGATGAGGTAGGCACCGATGAAGCACAGTGCACCGGTAAAAACCGTGCCCCAGAGCGGTGCGTAGTAGAAATGGCTGATGGAGTAGCGAAAGCAGGTGTCGATGTAGGGATTGTCCGAGGGTAGGTGGGACGCGATCCAAAGGATGACGGGTAAGCCAACTGCGACACTGCCGACCACCCGCGCAAGCGCGCGTTGATCAATTGCTGAGTAACTGCCTTCGTCTGTCGCCGGGGTGTATCGATCGTGTCCCACTTGAAACAATGGCATGGGTCCCCTCCGAAATTGAACGTGTTAAATGCGGAAGATGCTACTCATTTTGCGGGAGTTTTGCGAATGAATTCCGGTACGCGCCCTTGTTGCGGTCCCACCAGCCGCGAAGCGTGGCCGGATCGGGGTATCATCCGTCAGGCAGGGAACCGCAGTACCGCGCAACCGAAATCCGCCCAAAGCGCAAGCGTTTGGAGATTTTGGTGGTCAGATCAGCAGGTGTGCACGATCTTGACGCGGAACAGTCGCGTCAACATGGACCTTTTGCATGCCGACTTCACGCCCGGTTCCTGACGGACCAGAGGATTTCATTTCTGCTTGTATAGCGGCCTACAGACCGCTGGGTCTGTTCAGTGCACCGTTGTTTGATGATGTGGCCGAGGTGATCGGCACGTTGGACCGGGAATTCGGTATTCTGGATCCTGTCGTGGGGAGCGAACGTGGCGAAACCTATACCGTATTGCTGGCTCTGGACACGGAAACGGCCGTCTACATCAGTCTGCGCAATATCGGTACGTACCGGCAAACGGTGACGGACATGCTGAGCTGTTTTGCCGATGACGTTGTCGTTGATGAAGAAGGTCTGGACGGGATTGTGACGTTGCACGCCAAGGGGCGTTTGAAGGCTGGCACGTTGGACGTGGAACCCGCGCATTTCGATGTCACGCAGAGCTTTGCACCAGACTGGCCGTGGGCAGATGCGTTTTTTGTCGAGCAGATGTTGGGGCGTGCGCTGGAAGCGAGGTCGGTGCGATGCTTTCGCATGACAGGGCCGGACCCGGAACGTGCAGTTTATGTTTTCCCGCCACATGAAGACGGTGCTGATGTCCTGCGCCGTTTTGAGGCTGAGCATCTTGAGGACTGGGAACGCAGCCATGAGTTGTTGCCAGAGAACCTCCCTGACCTGCCGCAACCCACGCCGGACACGATCAATGACCTTTATGAGGAGCTTGGTCTGGACTCTGTGCGAGACAAGGACATGGACCTTGAATACTTCGAGATGTTGACCGCCGAGTACCTCAGGAAAGCCAATTTCCAACCATCAAAGTGGCAGGTTGGCTATGACTGGTTTGTCCGGGTCCTATGGGTGATCGTGATCTTGTACGCTATTCGCGTGGCATTGCTGCTTGCCTTTGGGGTCGGCCTGGACTGGCCCATCTAGCTACGCTGGTGAACCTGCCCGTGAATGTTACTCCCCCAAGTATTTCAGGCAACTAGCTGCCTTGGCAAGGCCCGGTTCGGGGTCATACCAGCCGCGACATATCCTTGGCCGCACGCACGAAATCCTGGAAGAGCGGGTGGGGATCGAAGGGCTTGGATTTCAGTTCCGGATGGAACTGCACGCCGATGAACCACGGGTGATCTGACCATTCCACGATCTCTGGCAGGCGGCCGTCCGGCGACATGCCCGAAAAGCTGAGCCCCGCCTTTTCCAACTGCTCGCGGTACTTAATGTCGACCTCGTAGCGGTGGCGGTGGCGTTCGTCGATCGTCGTGGTGCCATAGGCTTCGGCGACCCGGCTGCCTGCCGTCAATGTGGCGTCATAGGCCCCTAGTCGCATGGTGCCGCCCTTGTCGTCGCCGACCTTGCGTTCGACCTTGTGGTTGCCTTGCACCCATTCCTTGAGGTGGTAGACCACCGGCTCAAACCGTTTCTTGCCGGCCTCGTGGTCAAATTCCTCGGACCCTGCGGTTTTCAGACCAGCCACGTTGCGCGCCGCTTCGATCACCGCCATTTGCATGCCGAGACAGATGCCAAGGTACGGCACCTTGCGGGTGCGGGCGAACTCGGCTGCCTTGATCTTGCCTTCGGTGCCACGCTCGCCAAAGCCGCCGGGGACAAGGATGGCGTTGAAGCCTTC
>NZ_JBYNDP010000007.1:0-67851 GCF_059783535.1 Tateyamaria sp.
TCGCCTATGACCGCCTGATCGAAGACCCGCGCGCCTTCTACCTGACCTTCGACAACGTTGAAGTTGGCCGCATGCAGGCCCGCGCCGTTCTGGCTGCACAGCCCAAGGGCAACTACGTTATGATCAAGGGATCGCCCACCGACCCGAACGCGGACTTCCTGCGTGGCGGTCAGCAAGAGGTGTTGCAAGCGGCCATCGACGCCGGTGACATCACCATCGTTGGCGAAGCTTACACCGATGGCTGGGTGCCCGCGAATGCGCAGCGCAACATGGAACAGATCCTGACCGCCAACGACAACAAGGTTGATGCCGTTGTGGCGTCGAACGACGGCACCGCGGGTGGCGTTGTGGCGGCTCTGACTGCGCAGGGCATGGAAGGTATTCCAGTGTCCGGCCAGGACGGTGACCACGCCGCTCTGAACCGCGTTGCAACCGGCACGCAGACCGTGTCCGTCTGGAAAGACGCACGCGCACTCGGCAAAGCCGCAGGTGAGATTGCCGTGTCGCTGGCCAAGGGTGAAGATGTTGCCGGCGCAGCCGATTGGACATCGCCCGGTGGCACCACAATGACCTCGATCTTCCTTGAGCCGGTTCCGGTAACAGCAGACAACCTGGACGTTGTTCTGGACGCAGGCTGGATCGAAAAAGACGCGCTGTGCGCGGGCTCCTCGCTGGCCGCTTGCCAGTAAGAGCAATAGACTTTGGCGCCCCGGTGTGGTTTCGCATCGGGGCGGTACACAACCAATCTCATCAGACATTTCGGCACATCGCGGCGGGGGGCTTGCCCGCCGACAGAGGGATTGTGCCACCGCAACCGGGTAACAAAGGGCAGGGCACATGGAAGACCAGGCCAAATCAATGATGGACAAGCTGGGCCTTGATGCCCGGCTTTTGGGGATGATCGGGGCGCTTGTCGTCATCTGGCTTGTCTTCGGTTTCTTTACCGACTGGCGCTTTCTGTCCCCGCGCAACTTTTTCAACGTGAGTGTTCAGACCGCGTCCGTTGCCGTGATGGCGACGGGCATGGTGTTCGTGATCGTCACACGCAATATCGACCTGTCCGTGGGCTCGCTTCTGGGCTTTATCGGCATGACAGTCGCTGCTCTGCAGGTGCAGTGGTTGCCATCAATGCTGGGGCTGGGTCATCCGATGATCTGGGTCATCGGCGTGATCGCTGCCATCCTGATGGGCGCTGTTCTGGGCGCGATGCAGGGCTGGGTCATCGGCTATCTGACTGTGCCCGCCTTTATCGTGACGTTGGGTGGTTTCCTGATCTATCGCGGTGCGATGTGGTGGGTCACCAAGGGCCAGACACAAGCGCCGCTTGATCCCGTCTTCCGCCTCTTGGGTGGCGGGGCCGAAGGGACGCTGGGCGAGACGCTGAGCTGGGTATTCGGCACCATCGCCGCGCTTGTTGCGGTGGGCATCATGCTGATGAGCCGCCGTCGCAAGGCCACCCATGGCTTTACCGTCAAACCGGTCTGGGCCGAAGGGATCCTGATGGCCATGGCCGCTGGACTGATCATCGCCTTTGTCTGGATCATGAACAGCTATCCTATCCCACGTGGCGCCATGCGCCGCATGACCGAAGCCCGTGGTATCGAACTGACCGATGGCATGGTATGGAACCATGGTGTCGCCATTCCGGTTGTGATCCTGCTGGCAGTCACCATCGTGATGACCATCATCGCCACGCGCACCCGCTTTGGTCGCTATGTCTACGCCACCGGCGGCAACCCGGAGGCAGCGTCGCTGTCGGGCATCGACACGCGGCTGTTGACGGTCAAGGTTTTTGCCTTGATGGGTGCACTGACCGGCATTGCGTCGATCATCGCATCCGCCCGCCTGAATGCGGTTGATGTGGGTCTTGGCACGTTGGACGAGCTGCGCGTGATTGCTGCTGCGGTCATCGGGGGAACGGCCCTGTCAGGTGGCGCGGGCACGATCTATGGGGCCGTGATCGGTGCGCTGATCATGCAGTCGCTGCAGTCGGGCATGGCCTCGGTCGGAGTGGACGCGCCGCTGCAGAACATCGTCGTTGGCTTCGTGCTGGTCTTCGCCGTGTGGGTCGACATCGTTTATCGTCGTCGCGCAGGCGTCTGAGGGAGGACTTTGATATGACAACACCTCTTGTCGAAATGAAGGACATCTCGATCAGCTTTGGCGGGATCAAGGCGGTCGACCACGTGTCGGTTGACTTGAAGCCCGGCGAAGTTGTGGGCCTTCTGGGTCATAACGGCGCGGGCAAGTCGACGCTGATCAAGATCCTGTCGGGTGCTTACGCCATGGATACGGGCGAAATCCGGATCAATGGCGAAAAAGCGACCATCAACAACCCGCGTGACGCGCGGACCTACAATATCGAGACGATCTACCAGACGCTTGCGCTGGCCGATAACCTTGATGCTGCATCGAACCTGTTTCTGGGGCGCGAGTTGGTGGGTCCCACCGGGTTCGTGGATGACGACGCGATGGAGGCCGAGACCCGCAAGATCATGGCGCGGCTGAACCCGAACTTCAAAAAGTTCAAGGACCCTGTAAGTGCCTTGTCAGGTGGTCAGCGTCAGTCGGTGGCGATTGCGCGTGCCGTGTACTTCAACGCGCGCATCTTGATCATGGACGAGCCGACTGCCGCCCTTGGTCCGCATGAAACACAGATGGTGTCGGAATTGATTCAGCAGTTGAAGGCCGAGGGCATCGGCATCTTCCTCATCAGCCACGATATCCATGACGTGATGGAGCTGTGTGACCGGGCGTCCGTGATGAAGAACGGAAAGCTGGTTGGGACTGTTGACGTTGCCGACGTGACGGACGATGACCTGCTCGGAATGATCATCTTGGGTAAGAAACCGGGCGAATCGTAATGCAATACACAGGGAAGCTCGATCAGGCCATTGGCCTGGTCGCCGATGTTGGTGGGACAAATACACGCTTGGCGTTCGTGGACCGCGATGGAGTGATCGCGGGCACGGTCGTGAAGTGCCCCAATGCTGACTTTGGTAGCTTTCTTGATCTTGCGACCAGTTATCTGGATGGGCGGTCTGTGCCGTCGCGGGTAGTGATCGCGGTGGCGGGTCCGGTGGCTGGCGACCGTGCGAAGCTGACCAACCGGAACTGGGATTTTGATGCCGGTGCGTTGGCTGCGGCCTTTGGGGCGGACGAGGTGGTTCTAATGAACGACCTTGAAGCACTGGGGCAGGCGGTTCCGACCGTGGCGCAAGACGCCGTCGAACCGTTGCATGACGGTGCCGCATTGGGTGGCAGTGGTCAGGCGCTTGTTGTTGGCCTTGGAACCGGCTTCAACGTGGCGGCCGTGAATATGGAAAGCGGGACGGTGTTTACCTCGGAACAGGGTCATGCAAGCCTGCCAGCGAACGTGATGTCGGTTCTTCAGGCGCACATGCCCGACACATCGCGTTTCGACAGTGTCGAGAACCTGTTTTCCGGTGTGGGTCTTTTGCGTTTGGCTCATGTCATCGGTGTCGACGTGGACAGCGCCGAGGAGTTGGCCAAATCTGACGATCCGCGCGCGCTGGAGGCGCTGGATGCGTGTACCGAAGCCTTTGGCCTGATGGTGCGCGAGTTGGCGTATTCGTACTTCCCGCGCGCGGGGTTCTATTTCAACGGCTCGCTGGCGAAGTTCCTGATGGAGCCTGAGCGGCGCGAACGTGTGCTGGCGCCTTTGCGGGCTGACGACAGCTTTGACGGGCAGTTTGCCCGCATCCCCGCCTTCCTGTTCGTGTCGGACACGGTTGCCTTGGGTGGCTGTGCCGCGCGGCTATTGGCGCGGGTCAGCTAAAGCTCAGTTCGACATGTCCGAAGCTGCCGAAATCCGCTTCGATATCGGTGCCGGATGGGCATTCGATGGGCCGAATGAAGCTGCCTGACAAGATCACCTGACCTGCCTTGATCGCGTTGCCATAGAGCGCCATGCGCCGCGCAAGCCAGACCACGCTTTCCACCGGATCGTTCAGAACGCCTGCCCCCAGCCCTGTTTCCTCGACCGTGTCGCCCACTGTCACGATGGCACCCACCCAGCGCAGGTTTTCGGGCGGGTAGCGGTCGGTGCCCATGACGATGCCCGCATTCGCGGCGTTGTCGGCAATGGTGTCGAACACCTTGCGTGGCTGACCGGTATCTGGGTCGGCGCGCAGTATCCGGGTGTCGAGGATTTCGAGTGCCGGGGCCACGTAGTCTGTCGCGGTCAGCACGTCTTCGTGGGTCACGTGTTCGCCACCAATGTCTGAGTTCATGACGAAGGCGATCTCTGCCTCGATCCGCGGTTGGATGAAGCGGCCTGCTGGAATGGTCGCGCCGGTGTCGAACTGCATGGATCGAGTGAGCACACCGCTGTCGGGGATGTCTATGTTCAGTGCCATCTGCATCGCGCGGCTCGTCAACCCGATTTTCCAGCCGATGACCGGGTCGCCCGCGGCGACTTTGGCTGCAACGACTTCGCCTTGAATGGCATAGGCGTCGTCCATCGTGATGTCTGGATGCGCAACGGACAGAAGGCCGATTTGTTCGCCGGTTTGTTCCGCTTTGATGAGCGCCTGTGCCGCGGCCTGGTGGTCTTCAGCTCTCATCCGCGACCTCGCTGCGTAAGGTGCCGATGCCTTCGGCGGTCACTTCGACCACGTCGCCGGGTTTCAGGAACTTGGGCGGGTCAAAGCGTGCCCCTGCGCCTGTGGGTGTACCGGTCACGATGATGTCGCCGGGAACAAGTGTCGTGAAGGTCGAGATGTAGGCGATCTGGCGACGGATCGGGAAGAGCATGCGGCTGGTGCGGTCGTCTTGCCGGAGCTCGCCGTTCACGTGGGTTGTCAGTCGAATGTCGTCCAATTGGGCGGCCGCCGTAAAGGGTACAAGCCACGGGCCCATGGCCCCGGAGGCGTCCCAGTTCTTGCCTTGCGTGACGTTGAACTTGGCATGGCGGACCCAGTCTCGAATGGTGCCTTCGTTGCAAAGGGTGAGAGCGGCGATGTGGTCATAAGCGTCGGCTTCGGCAATGCGTCGTCCACTTTTGCCGATCACGATGGCGATCTCGCCTTCATAGTCCAGCCTCTCACTTTCCGGGGGGCGGATGACGGGCTGGTTATGCCCGGTGAAACTGCGCGGGAAGCGGGGGAAGAGGGACATGTTGGGCGGCGCCTCTTGCCCGTCCTTGTATTCGGCATTGCGGTCTGGGAAGTTCACGCCGACGCAGATGATCTTTTCCGGGTTGGGGATGGGGATGTCATATGTGACATCGTGATGTGTGGCGGTGCAGCCTTGCGCGGCTTTCGCGAGCGCGTGCAGCCCATCATTTTCGATCACGTTCCGCAAGGTGGTCCATTGCGGGAAATTCGGCGACAGGGGGATCATCCCGTCATCCGTCACGGCCCCATAGTATTGGCTGCCTGCCGTCGTGTAGGTGGCGAATTTCATAGACCCCTCGCAATTTCGGTGATCGCGTTGAAGGCCGTGTCGAAATCGCGTTCCTCGCAATCGAACTGCCCAGCCTGAAAGCGGATGACCTTCTGCCCATCCACGAGCGTTTGGGTCAGGTAGATGCGCCCGTCGTCGTTGATGGCATCCACAAGGCGCTGGGTGTCGTCGTCTGATGCGCCTAATACTTTGAAGGTCCAGAGCGACAGGATCGGCTCGGTCACGATCTCGAAATCATCTTCCGCCCATAGACGTTCGCACAGGGCCTGGCTCCATTTGACATGGTTGCGGATGCGGCCGCGCAGACCGTCCATTCCGTAGTGCCGCATCAGGAACCACAATTTGAGCGCACGGAAGCGGCGGCCGAGCGGGATGGACCATTCGGAATAGTCGATGATGTCCTCGGCCCCGTGGGTTTTCAAGTATTCGGGGCGGATGGCGAGGGTTTGGCGCAGTTGGTCCGGGTCACGCAGGAAATGGGCGGCACAGTCGAATTGCGCACCCAGCCACTTGTGCGGGTTGAAGACGATGCTGTCGAAGCGGTCGGCTCCGGTCCAAAGGGCGCGGAATTCGGGGCAGATCATGGCCGTACCGGCCCATGCCGCATCGAGATGGGTGTAGATGCCGTGTTCTTCGGCCACGGCGGCGACCGCTTCAAGATCATCACAGGCGCCCATGCCGGTGGCGCCCGTGGCCGCAATGATCCCCGCCGGGATGCGCCCCGCCTGTTTGTCCTCGGCAATGGCCGTTTCCAGGTCGAGCGGGTCCATGTGGCGCAGGTCGCCTGTCGTGCGGATCTTGACCAGATTGTCCTGCCCGATGCCCGCGACCCAGATGGCCCGGTCGATGGAGGTGTGTACCTGATCGGAGCAATAGATACGGAGTTGGGGTTGCCCGTGCAGCCCTTCGATATTGCCGCGAAACTCTAGCGCGCGTTCGCGCATGGTCAGGACGGCGGCGAGCGTGGCGGATGACGCGCTGTCCTGGATGACGCCCTGATAGTCATCCGGCAGGCCAAGACCCTGCCTCAGCCAGTCCATCATGCGTGTCTCCATCTCGGTCGCGGCAGGAGAGGTCTGCCAGAGCATGCATTGCGGCGCGATGATGGAGGTCAGGAATTCGGCCAGAACAGAAGCGGGCGCGGCGTTGGAGTTGAAATAGGCGAAGAAGCGCGGGTGCTGCCAATGGGTGATGCCGGGCATCACGATGCGTTCGAAGTCTTTCATGATCGCCGCCAGATCGGTGCCATCCTCCGGCGGTGCGTCTGCAAGCTGTGCGGCGATCTCTCCCGGCTTTGTTTGCGCGCGTACCGGGCGGTCGCGGAGGGTGGTGTGGTACTCTACCCCCCAATCTGCTGCATCCTTGGCGTGTTTGGCGAAATCGTCCCAGCTCATGGTCTCGTCCTTTCGGGCGGGGCGCACGGCACGTGCACCTTACGGGGGTAAGGCGGAGGTGTCCTCCGCCAGGGTCAGGGTGCCACGATGGGCTGTGCTTTGAGAAGGGGGTCGGAGGTGTCCACGCCATCAAACAGGCTGCCCTCTTCGAACCAACTACGCGGGGCGGGGGCACCCCAAAGGGTTTGGCGCTGGGGATCCTTGAGGTCCCATTTGATCGGCTCGTGGTCGGGATCCACGGTCTGGTAGTCGGAGCAGTAGATTTCGATCCGGTGTCCGTCGGGGTCGCGGACATAGAGAAAGAAGGCGTTCGAGATGCCGTGCCGCCCCGGACCCCGTTCGATGTTTTCGCGGTAGCCGGTCGTGCTCATCAGGTCGAGCAGGTCGATGATGTTGAGCGGGTTGGGGACCCAGAAAGCCGAATGGTGCAGGCGCGGGCCGGTGCCGTTTGTGAAGGCGATGTCATGCACGCCGCCTTTTCGGTGCATCCACGCGGCCCATGTTTTACCGGTCTCTGCGTCTTCGGTGTATTCCGTCGTGCGGAACCCCATTTGCGTGTAGAACGCGACCGCTCCATCCACATCGGATGAAAACAGGTTGAAGTGGTCGATGCGCAGCGGTTTGACGCCGCGATAAAGTGCGTATTTCTGCGCGATGGTCGGCAGACGGTCCATCTGAACGTAGAATTCGAGAGGCACACCCCAGGGATCGGTGGTTTGCAGGACGCGGCCCATGAAGGGGCAGTCGATCCAGTCCGTGGGGCGGCCCTGTTCGCGGAACCATACTTCGGCCTTGTCGAGATCGGGTTGGTCGTAGAGTTTGAAGCCGAGCCTTGCGACATTGGCGCTGCGCGCTTGGGTCAGGATGATGCAGTGGTGTCCTCGTTCTTCCATCGCGCGCAGGTAGATCGTTTGATCGTCTTCGTGGGTGATCTGCAGGCCCAACGTATCCACGTAAAAGGCGCGCGAGGCTGCGAGGTCTGTCACCCTGTATTCCACGTGGCTGAGCCGCACGATATTGAAGGGCGGATAAAGCTCGGGCGGGGGGATCGGCATCGGCTGTTCCTAAATGGGGCGGCTGCGCCGCGCGCGATTCATTTTTGGGAATGAGGGACGCTGTCCCTCAAACTCCCTGAGATATTTGGAGCCAGAAGAAGCATCAGGCACCGAGACGTGGGATTTTCGGGTCGCCTGTGGCGATGCCGATGTGCTTCTGTTCCATGTAGAATTCGAATGACCAGTCGCCGCCATCGCGCCCGATGCCGCTGGCTTTCATGCCGCCGAACGGTGTCGGCAGGTGCCGGACATTGGCGGAGTTCACCCAGATCATGCCCGCTTCGAGCCCATCGGTGAACCGCATGGCGCGGGTGACGTCGGCGGTCCAGACATAGCCGGTCAGACCGTAGGCCGTATCGTTGGCGATGTGTAGCGCTTCCTCTTCCGTTTTGAAGCGGATGGAGGTGAGGACCGGGCCAAAGATCTCTTCTTGGGCGATCTTCATATCGTTGGTGGCGTTCGTGAACAGGGTTGGTGCCACAAATTGACCGGTGTCACCTACGCGCGTGCCGCCTGCGGCGATGGTTGCCCCTTCGGCTGTGGCTGTGTCGAAGCTGGCAATGACCTTGGCCCTGTGCCCTTCGTGGATCAGGGGTCCGACTTCGGTTGCCGGATCCAGTGGGTGGCCCACCTTGATGGCCTTTGCGCGCGCTGCGAGCTTTGCCTCGAAGTCGTCGGCGATGGTGTCTTGCAGGAGCAGGCGTGAGGACGATGTGCAGCGCTCGCCGTTGAGCGAGTAGATCATGAAGATGGCGGCGTCGAGTGCACTGTCCAGGTCGGCGTCGTCAAACACGACCACGGGGTTTTTACCGCCCAATTCAAAGTGCACCCGCTTTAGCGTAGGTGCGCCCTGGGCCATGATGGCGGACCCGGTTTTCGACTCGCCCACGAAGGCGATGGCCTTGATGTCGGGGTGTTCTGTCAGTGCGCGGCCTGCGTCCTCGCCCATCCCGTTGACCAGGTTCCAAACGCCGGCGGGCAGACCGGCGTCTTCCGCGATCTCGATCAGGATACGGGCGGTCCAAGGGCTGAGTTCGGCGGGTTTGTGGACGACTGTGCAACCGGCGGCGAGGGCAGGGGCAATCTTCCAGGTCGACAGCATGAACGGAGTGTTCCAAGGGGTAATCACGCCGACTGGGCCGATCGGGACGCGAGTGGTGATGTTCATCAGCGTGGGGGATGGCAGTGCTTGGCCGTCGCGGGCGGCTGGCGCACGGTCGGCAAAGAAGCGGAAATTGGCGGCGCCGCGCAGGGCAGCCTTGGACATGAAGCGCAGGGCCTGGCCGGTATCCCAGCATTCACACAGCGCGATTTCTTCGGCGCGTGCTTCGATGCCGTCGGCGATGGCATGCAGAATGCGCTTGCGCTCGGCCGCTGGCATATCGCGCCATGCGGGGAAGGCGGCCCTGGCGGCTTTGGCGGCCGCGTTGACGTCCTCGGCGTCGCTGCGCGCAACGCGGGCGATCACGCTGTCATCCACTGGAGAGGTCGTGTCGAACCAGGTGTCTGATGCAGATGGCACTGCCTGACCGTTGATGTGGTTCAGGATGCCAGTCTCGCCAATCCGGGTCAGGTACGGCGCAAGTTTCGCGATGTTTTCGTTTAGGTCGGACATGGTCACTTTCTGAGCAGAGGTTCAAATAATGAACCACGGGATGCAAAAATATATTGCAAGGCGTTTCCGGGTGCGTCAAGCTCCAACCTATGTCGACCATTGCGAAAGCCCTTGGCCTTTTGGATCTGTTCAGTGATGCGCAGCCTGCGCTGGGGCTGACGGATGTGCAGCGGCTGACGGGCCGGGACAAGGCGACTGTCCACCGTCATCTTGTCGCGCTTGAGCAGGCGGGGTTTCTTGAGCAGGACGTACATACGCGGGCGTATCGCCTTGGACCTGCTGTGACCCGGCTGGCGGGAATGCGTATGCGCACTGTGCCCGAGGTCGAGATGCTGCGCAGTGTCATCGATGACCTCAGCCGCGATGCGGGTGAGTTGGTGCATGTGAGCCGTTTGCAGGGTTTCGACCTTGTCCACGTTCATCATGCCGAAAAACATGATCATCCGGTGCGCGTCAGCTTTGATGCGTATGGCCTGCCACCGCTGTTTGCGACCGCATCGGGCAAGGCATACTTGGCGTTCTCACCCGGTGGTTTGCTGGATCTTGCCCTGGCCGACCCGCGGACGCGGCTGCCGGGGGCACCGGCGCCCGACCGGATGGAGGTTGAGACGGAATTGAAGCAGATCGCGCAGCGCGGCTATGCCCGCAACCGTGATGCATTGCGCCTGGGCGTATCATCTGTCGCCATTCCGCTTTTTGACGGCGCCAGCCGGGCCTTTGCGACCTGTTCCATCGCCTACCCAACAGGCCGCGGTGGCAAAGGGACCGAAGCGCATCTGGCGCGTCTTTTGATGGCGCGTGGGGAAGAGATCAGCCAGGCCATGGGTGGCACCGTTCCGCCTGATATCGTCCAGCTCTGGACCCCGGCGCAAGAAAGGGCCGCCTCATGAAAGACAGCAACTTTCTGAAGGAACACAATGCCCGCCAGTTCTGGCATCCCATGGCACATCCGGCCGACAGCATGGCAAATCCGCCCACGATCCTGACGGGGGGCGAGGGGGTTTATATCACAGATGTGGATGGTCAACGCAGCATTGATGCGGTGGGTGGTCTGTGGAACGTAAATCTTGGCTATTCCTGTCAGCCAGTGAAGGACGCGATTGCGGGGCAGTTGGATGCGCTGCCCTATTATTCGACCTTTCGCGGAACCTCGAACGACAAGGCGATTGAATTGGCCTACCTGCTGGCCGAGTTTTTTGGCCCTGATGGCATGACGCGCAGCTTCTTCACTTCCGGCGGGTCCGACAGTATCGAGATCGCGCTGAAACTGGCCCGGCAATACCACCGTATCCGGGGAGATGAGGCACGGACCAAGTTCATCAGCTTGGACAAGGGCTATCACGGCACTCACTTTGGCGGCGCTTCGGTCAATGGCAATGCCAAGTTCCGCAACTCGTATGAGCCGCTCATGGCCGGCTGTTTTCACATTCCGGGCCCGTATCTCTACCGTAATCCTTTCGGCACTGATGATCCGGCTGAGCTGGCGCGCCTGAGCGCAGGTATGCTGGAGCGAGAGATTGCCTTTCAGGGCGCCAACACCATCGCAGCCTTTGTGATGGAGCCGGTGCAGGGGGCAGGGGGAGTGATCCCGCCACATCCCAGCTTCATGCCGATGGTGCGGGACATCTGCGACAAGCATGGCGTCTTGTTGATCGCGGACGAGGTGATCACCGCATTCGGGCGCACAGGGGACGAGACAGGATCGCGCCACTGGGCTGTGCAACCAGACCTGATGTGTACGGCCAAGGCGATCACAAACGGCTATTTCCCCTTTGGTGCCGTGATGATCGCCGACCACGTCGCGGCGGTTTTTGAAGATGATGAAAGCGGGGTCGGGTCCGTTGATTCCGGCTACACCTATTCCGGTCACCCTGTTGGGGCCGCCGCCGCCGTTGCGGCGGTGGAAGAGACGATCCGCATCCGGCCATGGGAAAACGCGAGCGCGCGTGGGGCGGAGTTGAAGGCGGGGCTTGGTGCGCTTGCTGATCGCTATGATCACATCGGGGACGTCCGTGGCGAGGGGCTGATGTGTGCCATCGAACTTGTCAGTGATCGTGGCAAAAAGACCCCCGTGGGCAAGACGCTGCCGCTGGTGTTCCAGAAGGCAGCTTACGAGGACGGCGTGATGATCCGGGTATCCGGCAACAACGCCATCTTCTCTCCGCCCTTGGTCATTGATGCGGGGCATGTGCAAAAAATCTTGTCCGCCACTGAAACCGGCCTGAAGGCCATGGCCGAGGCGGCTTGAAGTCTCGGGTCGCATCCCCAGCGCCACGCAGCGCAACGGTGGTGCGGCCCATCCGGTCAGACACCACGGGTCGCGCTTTTGCCAGCGCGTGCCCGCCGGACACCAAGATCAACGTCACCGACATCACGGACTTCCGGCGTGGGCGGGGGGATCTGATCTTTTCCCTGTTCATGGCCGCGCTGGCCCTGTTTTTCCTTGTGTTCTTTTTCACCCAGACAGGGTGGGAGGACCGCAAGCTGCCGCAGAACATGGCGCGCTACTGGATGGACCAGTTCGGTGTAACCGAGCCCGAGGGACGGACGGCGCGATTGGGCCGCATCCTCAAGCAAAGCTGGGTGGCACCATTGATGTGTCTGGCGGTTTTGGTCCCCGCCGCCCTATGGAACCTGCGCGGGGCGTGGCGGGCACAGGTGTGGCGGCAGCGGTTCAAGCAGCCAACCGGCATGGCCTATGAGCTGGGTCAGTGGCTGCGCGCGCTGGAATATGTCATTTGGTTCGTGGCCTACACGCTGCTTGTGCCAGTGCTGGGTTATTTGGTATCGACACTGCTGCTTGGCACGCTTTTGCCGTGGCGCCTGGGCTATCGCGGCGCGCGTTGGATGGGCATCTGTCTGGCGGCGAGCCTCGCCATAGTTTTAGTCTTTCGCACCGGGCTGCAGATCAAGACCCCGGTGAATATCTGGCTCTATGATCTGCTGCCGCAGCGCATGGAGACCTTCATGCAGGTGTGGTTCTGATGGAGGCGTTCTGGGCCGGTCTCGATAACCTTGCCAGCGTTCCCGTGCTGGTGGCGATCTTGATCGGGTCGGTCGGTGGGCTGGCCATTGGGGCCGTGCCGGGGATTGGTCCAGCCATCGCCATTGCGATCCTTCTGCCCGCAACCGTGTTTCTGGATGATCTGGTGTCGCTGGTGCTTCTCTTGGGTGTTTATGGGTCGAGTATGTATGGCGGCGCGATCCCAGCCATCCTGATCAACACGCCCGGCACGCCGGTAAATGCGCTGACCACCTATGACGGCTATGCCATGACGCGTCGGGGCGAGGCGGCACGGGGCCTGTCGCTGGCCTATTCTGCATCGTTTTTTGGCGGGTGCTTTTCCATCCTGTTGGGACTGGGGGCATTGATGCTGTTTGGCCCATACCTGCGCGATCTGGGCGCGCTCTTTGGGCAGCGCGATATCTTTATGGCGGCCGCCTTGGGTGCCGTTCTGTTGATCGCGGCGCACCGCAAGACGATGGGCATAGCAGCGCTGCTCTTTGGACTTGGGTTTCTCATTGCGCTGGTGGGGCGGCAGTCTTTGAAGCAGATCGACCGCTACACTTTTGGCGTCGAATACCTGTATCCCGGCTTCAACCTGATTGTCGTGATCGTCGGTATCTTTGCCATTTCACAAGCGCTGTTCCTGCTGACGGGCAAGGATGCTGATCCGCCCGAGGCACGGTTGAAAGGTGGGTTGTTGCGTGGGTTTGGAGAGCTGAAGAAACATCCGGCCGTGGCCACAATCAGCGCGGGCTATGGCACGATCATGGGCATCATCCCGGGTGTGGGCGAGTTCGTGGCGCAGTTTTTCAGTTACTCCACAGCACGGGCCATGTCGAAAGAGCCGGGTAAGTTCGGGCGGGGGGCGCCCGATGGGCTGATCGCGTCCGAGGCCAGCAACAACGCTGTGCCCGCCGCCGCCATGGTGCCCCTTCTGGCGCTGGGCGTGCCGGGCGAGGCGCTGACAGCCATGATGATGGTTGTCTTCTTTGACGCGGGCATCAAACCCGGCCCTGACATTTTCGAAAACAACCCGGACTTTCTGTTTTCCCTTTTTATCGCGCTTTTGATCATCAACTTGTTGGTCATCTTGACACTGCTGATGTCGACGAAATGGATTGCGCGCATCATCTATGTTCCGAACCGCCTGCTGGGCGCGTTCATCCTGATCCTTGCCTTCGTTGGCGTCTTTTCCATCCGCAACTCCTTTGCCGATTGCATGTTCGCCGCTGGCTTCGGGTATCTGGGCTTTATCCTGCGCCGTCTTGATTGGCCGCTGGTGCCCATCGTGCTGGGCCTCGTCCTCGGCTCCATCATGATCGAGAAGCTGACGGCGGGCGCGGGACAGATCAAAACCGTCTTCGATCTGGTCAACCGGCCTGTGTCGGGCACACTTTTTGTTGTCATCCTGATCGTGATTGGTGTCACGATCGCCCAAAGCCTCCGCACGAAGAGGTTCGAACATTAACCACAAAAGCAAAAAACAAACTCAGGGAGAGTAACATGAAAAAGCTTTTGACCTCAGCGGCCTTTGCGTTGGCCGCCCTCACTGGCCCGGCGTTGGCCGAGTACCCAACCGGCCCGGTGCAGTTCATTGTCCCGTGGCCCCCCGGTGACTTCGAGGACGTCCTGACGCGCATGATTGCTGCGGACATGGCCGAAGCGACGGGGCAACCTGCGTCGGTTGTGAATCGTCCCGGCGGCGGCGATGGTCCGTTCCCCGGTGCGCTGGAAGTGCTGAATGCGCCCAATGACGGGTCGGTCATCGGGTCCTTTGTGATCGGGGTGCCGATCGTCGGACCCAAGATCGACATCGGGATCGAAGAAGACAGCTTTGTTCCTGTCGGTATCTTTCTGACTTACCCGTTCGTGCTGGCAGCATCGGGTGACGCGCCTTACTCAAACATGGCGGAGCTGGCCGTACATGCGCAGGATAACGATGTTGTTCTGGGCCATTTCGGCGCGGGTTTGACGCCCACGGCCGTGTCCATGGCGGCAGCGGCCAAGATGGGGTTCGAGTTCGCGGATGACAGCGCCTTTGACTTGCTGGACTGCAACACGCTGTCTTCCGGCGATGCCGATGTGATCAACACAACGCTCGCGCTGATCGAACCCTGCCTGGATGACATCAACGTGCTGGGCAATATCGGTGCGCAACCCATCGCCAAGCTGGAAGGCGTTGAAACCATCGCGGCCCAATCCGGCGTGAATGATGTTGAGCTGTGGAACGGCCTGTTCGTGACAAAGGGCACACCGCAAGAGGTGATCGACACCATTGCCGAAGTCGCGGCCAAGACCATGGCCTCGGATGAGGCGCAGGCGCTGATGGCCGAGACGGGGGCGGCTGTCTATTGGCAAGGGCAGGACGAGGCGCAGGCGCGCATCGAAGCGGACCGTGCCAAGTCAGCCGAGATCAACGAGATCCTCGGTCGCTGAACCAGCCGGGGGCGGTTCGCGCCGTCCCCGCCTTTGGAAAGAACACATATGCCCCGCCTGAAGCTCGGTATCCTGCAAGTGAACCATGACCGGTCGGTCGAGGTTGGCGATGCTTTTCCCGACGATGCGCACCGCTTCCGCGATCTGTTCGATGCGCAGGAACAGCGGTTCACCTACCGCGTCTACATGACCATCGGGGGCGAGGTGCCGCAGGATGTAGAGGAGCAGGATGCGTATCTGATCACAGGTTCACCGCTGAGCGTGTTGGATGACCTGGCCTTTCTGCCACCGCTCTACGATTTCATCCGATCCTGCGATGCCGCGAAGAAGCCCTTGCTGGGCGCGTGTTTCGGACATCAGGCGATTGCCAAGGCGTTGGGCGGAGCGGTGGCACGGCAGGATTGGAACATCGGGATCGATCAAATCGACGTCTCCGAAACCTTGCCTTGGATGCAGCCCGCCGCGCCGTCCATCGGTCTATACCAATTTCACCATGACGCGGTGATGGTCTTGCCCGATGGGTGCACGCCATGGGCCACATCGCCCAAATGCGCGGTGGCTGGTTTTGCCAAAGGCGACCATATCTTCACCACCCAAGCACACCCGGAATTTTCCGACCCGTTCATGCGCTGTGTGCTGGACTACACCAAACCGCACCTGAACCCGGAGGAGGTGGCTGAGGCGGAAGCCACGTTGAACCGCACCAATGACGGCCCACTCTTCGCGGACTGGTCCACCCGTTTTTTCGGAGGCACGCCATGAAAAACCTCGCTGATCACGACAGTTTTGTCGATGGCGTGCCGCATGAGACGTTTGCGCAGATGCGGGCGCAGGCCCCTTTGCACTGGACGGAGGCGTTTGGCGGGCAAAAGGGGTTTTGGTCTCTCACCCGCTATGCCGACATCATGGCGGCCCAAAAGGACCCCAACACCTTTTCCAGCGCCCAAGGCATACGGATCGAAGATCAGAGCCGCGAGGAATACCTTGCCCGCCGCACCTTTCAGGAAACGGACCCGCCAGAGCACACCGTGACCCGGCGGGCCGTGAACCCGGCCTTTGCCAAGCCGGTCGTTGCGCAGTTTGAGCCGCTGATCCGCGAGTTGGCACATGACATCGTGGCAGAGGCTTTGGATCATGCCGAATTCGACGCCGTCGACAAGATCGCCAAACGCCTGCCCATGCTGATGCTGGGGCGCATACTCGGTGTGCCGGATGCTGATCTGGATTGGCTCGTGGAACGGGGCGACGCATTGATCGGGAATACCGATCCCGACTTTACCGATACGGTCATCGATAAGGTGGATACCGACGCCTACCGCATGATGCCCTTCCGCTCGCCTGCCGGGGTGGAGTTGTACGACTATGCCGATGAAATCCTGAACGGCACACGTGACGTGGACGGCAAGGGCATTCTCGCCCGCGTGCTGCGTAGCGAAGACGGCGCCATCACCGGGCAGGATTTCAAGAACTTCTTTTGTCTCTTGGTCGCGGCAGGCAATGACACGACTCGCTATTCGATCGCCATGGCGCTGCATCTGCTGACACAGCAAAAGGACCTGCTTGGGGCATTGCAGAGCGGGCAGGTGTGGGAAACATGCGCCGATGAGTTCATCCGCCTCGCCTCGCCCACATTGCATTTCCGCCGGACCGCAACGCGAGATGTCGAGATGCACGGCCAGACCATTCGCGAAGGTGACAAGGTATTGATGTGGTTCGTGTCGGGTAGCCGGGATGAGGCCATGTTCGACAATCCCCATGTTGCCCAACTGGGTCGCAGCCCGAACCGCCACGTCGCTTTCGGGCAGGGTGGACCGCATGTCTGTTTGGGCATGTGGCTGGCCAAGCTGGAGTTGAAATGCGTGCTGCACGAGTTGGCCGGCCGTATCCACGCGCTTGAGGCTGTGGATGCACCCACCTGGACACGCTCGAATTTTATCTGCGGGGTCAAAGCGTTGACTGTCCGCCCAACGCTGAAGTGACGACCATGACGAACCGCACCCGCACCCTTTTCTGTGATCTGCTCAACCTGCCGAGGGGCAAGTTCGTGCCACCGGATGTCGCTGCGGGCGGCAAGATCGGTTTTGCCCGCGGTGTCTTTGGCACGACGTTTGACCGTGACCTGATCCCGGTCCCGGGGGCAGGCGTGTTCGACGGTATTCCGGACATGGAACTGGTGCTGGATGGTGACCGCCGCCCTGACTGGCAGCGGGGTAGCGAAATCGCACTGGGTACCTTGCACGTAGATGGTTCGCCATTTGGTCTATGTGCGCGTGGGCGCCTGCAAGCTGCCGTTGACGCGTGGGAAGCGAAGGGGCTGACCCCGATGGTGGGCCTTGAAATGGAAGCCTATGTTTTCCAGCAGGATGCTGACGGGGTGTGGACGCCTTATGATACGCCGGGTGCGTTCGTGTATGGCACGGGGCCGCAAAATGACCCGGCAGGTCTGATGGATGCGCTGTGGTCCACGGCGGATGCGGCTGGCCTGCCCATCGAGTCGATGAACGGTGAATATGACAATGGTCAGTTCGAACTGACGATGAAGTTCGAAACAGCGGTTGCAGCCTGCGACAACGCGTTTCTCTTTCGCACAATGGCGCGAGAGGTCACGGCAGAGATGGGGCTGCTGCTGACCTTCCTGCCCAAGCCCATTCCAGACCGGGGCGGATCCGGCCTGCATGTGAATTTCAGTTTTGCGGACGCGCAAGGGGCCAATGTGATCGCGCCTGACGGTGCGCTGTCTGATATTGCGAAGGGATGCATGGCTGGGCTCATCCACCATCACGAGGGTTTGGCCGGTCTGCTGGCTGCGACGGTGAACAGTTATGACCGTCTCGGTCCAGCATCCATGGCCGGGTATTGGGCCAATTGGGCGGATGACCATCGGCTTGTGACGACGCGGTCTTGTGTGACCTCGCCGCGCTCTGCCCGGTTGGAGCATCGCATGGCGGACTGCGCGACGAACCCGTACCTTGCGGTTGCGTCCGTGCTGCAGGCATCGCTTCTGGGTGTGAGTGGTGGTTACGCGCTGGACCCGGCGGAGGATTTGGACGGGCTGGAAAACATTCGCGCAACGCGCCATGTGCCGTCGGCACTGGACAAGGCGCTGGAGGCGCTGGATGCTGACAAATCCTTGCGCATGGCGGTGGGTGAAGCGATCTGCGATGCATTGATTTTTCTCAAACAGGACGAATGGAAACGGCTCAAGGACAAGTCGGTCGATCAGGTGCGGGACTACTATTTGCCCTTCGTTTAGGGCGCACCAACAGGTGCGCCTTACAGGGTGGATCATCGTAAGGCGGAGGTGTCCTCCGCCACGCGGGCGCAGCAAGCTGCGCCTTACGCGCCAAACCTGTAAGGCGGACGCGTCGTCCGCCCCGGCCCTAAAGTGGGGGCAATCCGGCGACCTTGCGCCCCGCCTCGGTCTTGAGAGAAAAATCCTGCCCGCACCACGCATCCCCTTCAGGGCCCATCAAAACGGCGATGGCCTGCCCCACCCAATCGGGTGGGATATGGGCGTCCCACGACAACTGACTGACCGGATTGATGCCAGATGCTGCGATCTCGCGCTGCATGTCCGTTGCTACGGTACCCGGTGACAGGCCCATCACCCGGACACCCGCGTCGCGCACTTCCTTGTCCGCCACGCGGGTCAGGGACAGGACTGCCGCCTTGGTTGCGCAGTAGTGGCTCCAGCCTTCAAGCGTGCTTGTGGCTGCCCCGGACGAGATGTTGATAACTGTCCCCGAGCCACGTGCGATCATGCCGGGCAAGACCGCCCGCAGACCGTGGTAGACGCCTTTGACATTGACATCGACAACTTGCCCCCAAGCGGTTGGATCGCTGTCGGCGATGCGCGCAATCGGGTCGATCAGACCGGCGTTGTTGATCAGTACGTCCACATCGCCTGCTTGCTCGATCAGGGCTTGCACTTGTGCAAAGTCGCTCACGTCGCAAGGCACTGCGATGCCACTGGTTTCCTGTGCCAACGCAGCCAGAGCATCACCGGACCGCGCGGCTAGAACAACACGCGCACCCAGTCCGGCGAGGATCCGGGCCGTGGCAGCCCCGATCCCCTTGCTGGCACCCGTGATGACGACGGTTTTCCCTCTCACATGCTCCATGGCTCATCGACCCCAGGAGCAGGGGATGTTGCTGTCGGGTGCGCCCACGCACTGGACCAGGTCAAAGTGCAGATCGACATCGACGCTCAGGCCCGTGGGGCTGTCGAGAAAGGCAATGAAATCCATCCCGTGATCAAGGCGCAGGATCTCGCCCGTGGCCTCAAACCCCACCACGCGCACCTCGTCATAGTTCGGGATGAAATCTGGATAGGCTCGATCCCGCACCATGGTGAAATCCAGCGTCACCGGTGCCGTCTGGCCGCGCATCGTCAGATCACCCGTTAGCTTTCCGCTTGTGGGTGTCAGCATCAAGATGTCTGTTGAGGTGAATGTGATCTGTGGGTTGTTGTCCACGTCCAGATAGTCCGCGTGTCGCAAATGACCGTCGCGGGCTTCGTGATTGCTGTCGATGCTGGCCGCATCAATAGTGAAGCTGATCTGGGAATTGGCCGGGTTCTCTTCATCAATCAGGAAGGTGCCGTCATAACTGTTGAAGCGGCCCACCGTCCGGCTCAGGCCCATGTGATTGATTTCCCAACCAATATGGGCGTGGCCAAGATCAAGTGTCCACTCGGCTGGGGCGGCTTGGGCAAGTGGGGCACCCAGCAAAAGGGCGGCTAGTGGCAATGTACGGTACATGTCGTGTCTCCAGGTTTCGGATCGGATGAGTCACAGCTAAAGGATGCTGAATTCGCAAAAAATGGACTTGAGTGCATCCTATTCGTGCGTAAATTGCACGAATGGACACTGCCGCCCTTCGCACCCTGCAATTGGTTGCGCACCACCAAAGCTTTGCCGCCGTAGCCCGTGTGCTGGATGTTGATCCCAGTTCGGTAAGCCGCACGGTTGCCGGAATAGAGACGCAGCTTGGACTGCGCTTGTTCCAACGCTCCACCCGACAACTCACACTGACAGAGGCCGGTTCGGTCTATCTGGCGCGGATCGGCCCGCTGCTCGATGATCTGGAGTTGGCCCGGGATGCGGCGGCTGAGGTGAGCACGCGACCATCAGGCCGCGTGCGGCTCGCGGCCTCGGTCGCGTTCGGGCAGGAGGTGATCGTTCCTCACCTCGCCGCCATGCGTGCAGAACTGCCCGAGATCGAGCTTGAACTTATTCTGAATGACCAGACTGTCGACCTCGTCGCCGAACAGATCGACATTGCCATCCGTCTTGCCCCAGCCCCAAAGGGCGATTTGATCAGCACGCGGCTCAGGTCAACGCGCTATCGCGTGGTGGCCGCCCCCAAATACGTAGATCAACATGGCGCGCCGCAAAACCCTGAGGCTTTGGCCGACCATGCGTGCCTGCGCATGACATTGCCGGACTACCGGACCGAGTGGCGGTTTCGGCGGGATAACGCAGAGACGGTTGTGGGGATCACAGGCCCGATCCTGATATCGAACGCTCTGGCCTTGCGCGCTGCGGCACGAAACGGATTAGGACCCGCCTTGCTGGCTGACTGGATGACAGATGCTGACCTTGAACAAGGCACTCTGCTGGACCTGTTCCCGAACCATGACGTGACGGCGACGACTTTCGACACAGGCGCGTGGCTGCTGTACCCGAGCCGCACTTACCTGCCCACCAAGGTGCGCGCTGTCATCGACTTCCTGCGCGCCCGGCTGCGCTAGAAACCGATCCCTGTGTTGCGCTTGATCTCGCGCAGAACAACGTTGGTCTGCGCACTGGCGACAGCAGACAGGCGGAACAGAAAGGTTTCCAGAAAGGCGTTGTAGGCGTCCAGATCGCGGCAAAGAACCCGCATCTGGTAGTCGGATTGCCCCGTCGTGGCATAGCATTCCACAACTTCGTTCCGGGTCGACACCGCCTGAATAAAGGCGTTCAACTCATCCTCTGAATGGCGGGCCAATTGCACATGTACAATCGCCTGAAAGGTCAGGCCGGCCGCAGCCGGATTCACAACCGCGCCATAGCGGTCGATGATGCCCGCCTCTTCCAGCGCTTTCACCCGTCGCCAGCACGCGGATGGCGACATGCGAGCCGCATCGGCCAGGTCCGCGTTCGAGATACGGCTGTCCTCTTGAAGATGCTTCAAAAGGATGTGGTCGCGGTGATCCATCTTCATATGGGCGATTTATCCGTTTGGTGAGCCAAAGGTGGTAGGATTTTTCACATATTAGCCCGCTGGCCGAGAAACTGAAATCCTTTCCCACGCAAGACCCCCGATACTGATGGAAAGGAGGCCGCACATGTCGGACCCACGCCATCGCTTTGATACCTATGCTCTCAACGACCGCTATGATCGAATAGAAGGACGCGTGTTCCTGACTGGAACGCAAGCTCTGCTGCGCATCATGTTGGATCAGGCGCGACGGGATCGCGCAGCGGGGCGCAACACGGCTGGCTTCATCTCGGGCTATCGCGGGTCGCCATTGGGTGGCTTCGATTTGGAGCTTTGGCGGGCACAGCAGCGAACGGATGCGGCGGGCATCACCTTTATGCCCGCCGTGAACGAAGACCTCGGGGCGACGGCAGTCCTTGGTGCGCAACAGGCCATACTGGACCCCGATTGCAAACACGATGGCATCTTTTCCATGTGGTATGGCAAGGGACCGGGGGTGGACCGGTCCGGGGATGCGCTGAAACATGGCAACGCCTATGGATCGTCGCCCTTGGGTGGGGTCTTGGTTGTGGCAGGAGACGACCATGGCTGTGTCTCATCCTCCATGCCGCACCAATCCGACGTCGCCTTCATGACGTGGTTTATGCCCACGCTGAATCCGGCCTCGGTGGCCGAGTATCTGACCTTCGGCGCATGGGGCTTTACGCTCAGCCGCTTTTCGGGGACTTGGGTTGGGTTCAAGGCCATTTCCGAAACCGTAGAAAGCGGGGCGTCGGTGGTCTTACCGCCTGATCCAATCTTTGCTCAACCGGACTATGTTGCGCCGCCCGGTGGGCTGCATATCCGCCCGTCTGATCTGCCAAGCCCCGAGATCGAGGTGCGCATCGGGCACAAGCTGGACGCGGTGCAGGCCTTTGCTGAGGCCAACCCTATTGATCACCGCATCTATGATGTCCCCAACGCGCCTTTCGGCTTTGTGACCACCGGCAAAGCTCATCTGGATCTGATGGAGGCGCTGCGCCTGCTGGGCCTCGATGAAGCGACGTGCCGTGCTCGAGGCATTGACATCTACAAGATTGGCATGGTCTGGCCGCTGGCCCTGCGCGACGCTCGCGCCTTTGTCCGGGGCAAGCGCGAGGTCATGGTGATCGAGGAGAAGCGAGGGATCATCGAAAGCCAGTTCAAGGAAGCATTCTACGATCTGCCGCGTGACATACCAGAGCGTATGGTTGGTAAGCATGATGAAACGGGCGCGCCCCTGGTTCCGTGGACCGGGGAGCTGAGCCCCAAACTGCTTGCCCCCCTGATCGCCAAGCGTTTGCACCCATTTGTCCCGGATCTGGACCTGCCCGCATGCGCCAAGGCTCTACAAACGCCTCCCAAGATGCTGAATGTCGAAGGGGCCACGCGCACCCCATATTTCTGCTCGGGCTGCCCGCACAACACGTCGACCAAAGTGCCTGAGGGGTCCAAGGCTGCGTCGGGTATTGGCTGCCATGTCATGGCGTCCTGGATGGACCGGGAGACGGGCGGCTACGCGCAAATGGGGGGCGAGGGTGTGCCCTGGGCTGCTGCCTCGAAGTTCAACGGAGGCAAACACATCTTCCAGAACCTTGGCGAAGGGACGTGGTATCACTCCGGGTCGTTGGCGATCCGGCAGGCCGTCGCCGCGGGGACGAACATCACCTACAAGGTACTCTACAACGATGCCGTGGCCATGACGGGCGGGCAGCCGGTTGACGGCCCGGTCAGTGCTGCGGCGATTGCATGGTCCAGTCGGGCAGAGGGTGTTGACCGGATTGCATTGGTGTCCGACGACATTGCCAAGTTTTTACGGTCCGACTTTCCCCCGGGCACCAGCTTTGATGACCGGCGAGCGCTGGACACCGTACAGCGCGAGCTCCGCGAGGTGCCGGGGGTCACCGTTCTGATCTATGAACAGACGTGCGCCACTGAAAAACGCCGCCGCCGCAAGCGGGGGGGCTTACCGCCTGTGTCGACCTTTGCCGTGATCAACCCCGAGGTCTGCGAGGGGTGCGGCGATTGTTCGGTCGAAAGTAATTGCCTGAGCGTGGAGCCGCTGGAAACGCCTTTGGGGCGCAAGAGGCGCATCAACCAATCGACCTGCAATGTGGACATGTCCTGCCTCAACGGGTTCTGCCCCAGCTTCGTCACGGTCGAAGGCGCGACGCGGAAAGCACCCAAGGCTGTCGCTTTCGATGTGGATGCTGCCCTCGAAGCCATCCCCACACCGACCCTCCCGAAGCTGGGCAATCCCTTTGACCTACTGGTCACTGGCGTGGGTGGAACGGGTGTTGTGACCGTTGGCGCGCTCATCACCATGGCAGCGCATCTTGAGGGGCGCGGTGCTTCCGTGCTCGACTTCACCGGCTTTGCGCAGAAATTCGGCACCGTTCTCAGCTATATCCGGCTTGCGGCAACACCGGATGCGTTGAACCAATTGCGCATCGAAGAGGCTGCGGCGGATGCGGTCATCGGGTGTGACATCGTGGTGTCGTCCGCGCCCAAGGCATCCGCCCACTATCACCCAGGCACCCGCATGGTGCTGAACCGGGCTGAAATGCCAACTGGCGATCTGGTGCTGCACCGCGATGCAAGCCTGCGCGTCGATGACCGTGAAGCGGCGATTGCGGGGGTGATCGGTGCGGATAACCTGACCACCTGTGACGCGAATGCGCTGGCCGAACGCATGCTGGGGGACAGCGTGTTTGCCAACGTCATGCTGCTGGGGATGGCGTGGCAAAAGGGCCTCGTTCCGGTCAGCGAGATGGCCTTGAAACAGGCCATTCATCTCAATGGCGTTGCCGTGGATAAGAACACGCGCGCCTTTGAGATGGGGCGCGTATGGGTGCATGATCCGTCAATCCTCGCGGTCCCCAACCATCCGCCGGTGCCACAAACCGTGGATGAGATCATCGCGCATCGCGCCGCGTTGTTGGTGGCCTACCAGGATGAGAGCTATGCGCAGCGCTACCGGGACACGCTGGCCCGGTATACCGCCGGATTTGACCGTGAAAGTCAGAGCCTTGCCGCCAAGTCTCTCTACAAGCTGATGGCGTACAAGGATGAGTACGAGGTCGCCCGACTGCACACCCAAACGGGGTTTGCTGAAAGCCTGTCAGAGCAGTTCGAGGGAGATTTCAAAGTGCACCACCACCTCGCCCCACCTGTCCTGTCATGGAAAACGGACGCACGCGGCCGCCCGGTAAAGCGCCGCTTTGGGCCATGGATGGCACGCGCGTTGGTTGCGCTGGCAAAAGGCAAACGTCTTCGAGGCACCGCGTTCGACCCGTTTGGCTACACAGCAGAACGGCGCGAGGAGCGGGCACTGATCGAATGGTATGTCTCGGGCCTCGAACGCCTCAGCCACGATATCGCTGACCCAGACGCCGCCCGTGTATTCCTGGGCGCTCCGCTGGAGTTTCGCGGTTTTGGTCCGGTCAAAGCCGATGCTGTTGCGCGGCTTAAACCGGGTGCTGATGCGGCCTTGGCGAAAGCTAGTAGTCGCTGACCAGTAGGTGGGTCGGGGCCACATCCTCTTCGATGTCCGAAAATCGCCCAATCGGTTCGGCAAAGATGTTGTCGGTCAAATCGTCATTTACCGTCGACACTTCGTGGATCAGGCAATCGCCGCCCTCACCCCAGAACGCGTGCCAAGTCGTGGGGGTCAGCGTCACCGACGCACCCACAGGCAACTTCAAATGCCCACCGGCAGGCAACGTGACTGGCACGCCGTCCGTCAGCACCTGCACGTTCGCCTTGCGGTCCATCTGTCCCTCGGCATCGCAAGTGAAAAGCTCCAGCACCAAGGTGGCGCCACCGCGGTTGATGATGTCTTCGGTCTTCAGCACATGGCGATGCATCGGTGACAGCTGGTCCCGGCGCGAAATCATCAGCTTTTCGGCGTAAAGCATCGCGCCCTGCTGGCCCATTTCAGTCAGATCACCATTGCGCATGGTGAACAGGAACAGGCCCATCTCGTCAAAGCGACCCTGTCCGTAGTCCGTGATGTCCCAGCCCAGTCCGCGATCGCGGATATGGGCAGCCTTGTCACTGCGCATTTCGTCCGGGGTCCAGCCGCCAAAGGGCGGTACCGTCCAGCCGTGCTTGGTAAAGAATTCGGCCCCTTCGGCCAGGATGTCATTCACGCGGGATCGTTTCATGGGATCAGTCCAGTTCGGTTTGCCAAGGCGGGTTTGCCCCGGCGCGGGAGACGGTGATGGCGGCAGCGCGGGCGGCGAGGGTCAGCATATCGGTCAGCGTGCCTTCGTCCAGTGCTGCAATCGCGGAAGGCGACAACACGCCAGCGCGGCGCAGGGCAGCAAGGCAACCTGCATTGAACGTGTCGCCCGCGCCAACGGTATCGACCACTTGCGCTTGTTCTGCGGCGACGCGCACCTGTATGCCATTTGACAGATGTGCCGTTGCCCCATCGCCTCCTTCGGTCAACAGAAGCAATTTCGGCCCCATGCCCAGAATAGCCTGCGCCTTGGCGTTCAGATCGCCGTCGGGGATCAGCCAGCCGATGTCGTCATCCGACAGTTTCACGATATCGACCCGCCCAATCAGTCTGGTCAGCCGGGCGCGATATCCATCCTGATCCGAGACAAAACCGGGGCGGATGTTCGGGTCCGTCATCACCAACCGATCAGCGGGTTGAGACAGGGCCAAGTCCAGCAGGGTATCGGCGACCGGCGGGTTGCAAAGGGAGATGCCGCCGAAGAACAACGCCTCTGTCCCCGCGGGGACAGCATCAATATCAACAGGTTGGATACTCCGCGTCGCGGTTTTGTCGTCGTAGAACGTGTAGGTGGCATTGCCCTGGTCCAGATGCACGAACGCCAGCGTCGTGTTGCGGTCGCTGCGCACGGCGTGGTCTGTGGACACATGGCTGGCGGTCAGGTGATCCTCGATCATCGCGCCGAACGGGTCCGACGAAAGGCCGGTGATCAGTCCGATAGGCTCGCCCAGGCGGCCCAAGGCGACAGCCGTGTTCAGAACCGCGCCGCCGACATGTGGCACATAGGCGCCTTCAGCATTCGGGATCATGTCGATCAGGGCCTCGCCTGCGCAGAGGATCATGTAGGTGTCTCCGATAGTGTAACATCGGCAGGGGCCGACTGCGTTAGAACCGTGGTGATATTCGGCATGTCATTGGTGTCAATCCATGCCTGCGCATCCGGTTTACCATGTTCAGTCCAACGGGCCTTGAGCCGGTCGACCAGAAGCTCGACGGGTGGATGCAGGGCAATCGAGAATGCCCATTTGTCGCGCAACCCGGCCCATGGCGGGCTGTCGAGCAGCAAATAGTTGCCCTCGACAACAACTGTTTTGCAGGCGGCTGGCACGCGACCAGCCCCGGCGATGGCGATCTCGCGATCTCGGTCGAAAACCGGAAATACGACAGGTTCCTGCGATTGCAGCGCCATGATCAACCGGACGAAACCGTCAGCATCAAAGGTATGCGGGGCACCTTTGCGGTTCTGGGTGCCATCCACCTCAAGCAGTCTATCGTCCAGGTGAAAGCCGTCCATGGGCACAACGCTTGCCGTCTCGCCCTGCGTGCGCAGGGCGGCGGCAATATCTTCGGCCAATGTGCTTTTGCCGCTGGCAGGTGGTCCCGCCACTGCAACCAACCGCCTGTGTGGCGTCGGTGGGCGAGCGAGGATCTGCGCGCAGATCTGATCAAGCGTCATCTCAGGCTGCCATCTCCGGAACCGCCGCGCCGGTCATGTAGGCCACGGCGTCGGCCATCGAATGATCTTTGGGGTCGATCACGCACAGACGCTTGCCCAGGCGGTGCACATGGATGCGGTCGGCCACTTCGAACACGTGCGGCATGTTGTGGCTGATCAGAATGATCGGGATGCCCCGTGACCGCACATCCAGGATCAGTTCCAGCACCTTGCGGCTTTCCTTAACACCCAACGCCGCCGTCGGTTCATCAAGGATCACCACCTTGGAGCCAAAGGCAGCAGCCCGGGCTACGGCCACACCTTGACGCTGACCGCCAGACAGGCTTTCGACCGCCTGGTTGATGTTCTGGATCGTGGCCAGCCCCAACTCGCTCAGCTTTTCACGGGCGAATTTCTGCATGGCTGGCTTGTCGAGTTGGCGAAACACCTTGCCCATGATCCCGGGTTTGCGCAGTTCGCGCCCCATGAACATGTTGTCGGCAATCGACAGGGCCGGGGACATGGCAAGCTGCTGATACACGGTTTCGATCCCGTGCTGGCGTGCTTCGATGGGAGAGCGGAAATTGACCTCGCGCCCATCCAGCCAGACCTGTCCTTCATCCGGGGCAATCGCCCCCGACACCGCCTTGATCATCGAGGATTTGCCCGCCCCGTTGTCGCCAATGACCGCCAGGATTTCACCGGGCATCAGGTCAAAGTCGGCGTGATCGAGCGCCGTGACCTTGCCATAGCGTTTGACGAGATTGCGGGCCTTGAGAATGGGCTCGGTCATGCCGCCACCTTTCTAATCCATTGGTCCACAGCCACAGCCGCGATGATCAGCATACCGATCAGCATAAAGGTCCATTGGGGGTCCGCCCCGGCCATGCGCAGGCCCAGTTCGAACACGCCCACGATGAGCGCACCGAAGAGCGCGCCTGCGATACTTCCACGCCCGCCAAAGAGAGAGATGCCGCCAATCACCACGGCGGTGATGGATTGGATGTTGCCGATCACCCCAGTCGTTGCGGAAGGAGAGATTGACCCGAACCGCCCGATCATCACCCAACCCGCAAGCGCGCAGATGAAGCCGGCGGCCATGTAGACGGACATGTAGGTCTTGTGGACATCCACGCCCGACAGTTCCGCCGCCTCGGGGTCATCCCCGACAGCGTAGACATGCCGCCCCCACGCCGTAGATCGCAAGGCATAGGCCAGCCCGATGAACAGGGCGATCATACCCAGCACTCCAAGTGTGAACGTCGCACCGCCAAACTGAATCTTGGTGCCGAGGAACTGAAGAAAGGATGCCTCTGCCTCGATGTCCTGCGACCGAATGGTTTCATTGGCAGAATACAGATAGTTTGCCGCCAGCACGATCTGCCACATGCCCAGCGTAACGATGAAGGGTGGCAGTTTCATACGGCTGACCAGCCAGCCACTGATGGCCCCAAGTGCCGTGCCGACCATAAGGCCGATGGCGACGGACACAGCGGGTGGGATCCCGTATTGGAAGGATGCTTTTCCCATAACGACGGTGCACAGAACGGCTATGGCACCGACGCTCAGGTCGATGCCTGCCGTCAGGATAATCAAGGTTTGCGCCGCGGCCAGAACCCCCACGATCTGCACCTGTTGCAGGATCAGTGTCAGCGCAAAGGGCGAGAAAAAGCGCGATCCCAGAAGGATGCCAAACAGTGCAACGGAAAAGATCAGCACGATGAGCGGCACCAGCGACGGTGTCTGGTGCAACGTGTGCTGCACGCGTCCGACAAGGCCACGACGATGATCCTCGAACTCTGCGACCGTTGCGTCAGCAGAGGAGGCTGCGGCTTCGTAATTGTCCGATTGGGTCATGGGTGGTCCCGATGTCAGGCAATGAAATGGGGCAGGCGACTTGCCCGCCCCAAGTGTAGCTTAGTTTTCGGTGGTATGGGGAGGCCGATCAGGCACCGGCGCTCCACAATCTGATCCGCGGCCGCGGATCAGCCCCAGCAAAGGTCCTTGCCTTCCGCGACCGAGATGCTCTCGACCCCATCGGCAGGCTTGTCGGTGACCAGGGCCACGCCGGTGTCAAAGAACGCCTTGCCTTCGGTGGCGGCAGGCTTCGTGCCGTCCTTGGCCCATGCGGCAATTGCCTCGATCCCAAGGGACGCCATTAGCAGCGGGTATTGCTGCGAGGTTGCGCCGATCACACCGTCAGCCACGTTCTGCACGCCGGGGCAGCCGCCATCGACGGACACAATCAACACGTCGTTTTCGCGGCCGATGGCTTTCAGCGCTTCATAAGCTCCTGCAGCAGCAGGTTCGTTGATCGTGTAAACCACGTTGATGAACGGGTCCTTGGCCAGCAGGTTTTCCATCGCGCGGCGACCGCCTTCTTCGTTGCCTGCAGTGACGTCGTTGCCAACGATACGGCCATCGGTTTCGTCACCCCATTTGTTCGGATCGCCAATGTCGATGCCGAAACCAGTCAGGAAACCCTGATCGCGCAGCACGCCCACGGTGGGCTGGCTGATGGCAAGGTCAAGCATCCCGATCTTCGCGTCTGCGGCTGCGTCCCCAAGGGTGGCGGCAGCCCATGCGCCAATCAGTTCGCCTGCGAGGAAGTTGTCGGTGGCGAATGTCATGTCAGCGGCGTCAATGGGTTCGAGCGGCGTGTCGAGTGCGATAACCAGCAGGCCTGCATCCCGTGCCTGCTGCACCACCGGTACAATGCTGGCAGTGTCGGAGGCCGTCAGAAGGATACCCTTCGCACCGTTGGCGATGCAGGTCTCGATCGCTTGCACCTGCGTTTCGTGGTCACCATCCACTTTGCCCGCGAACGAGCTGAGGTTGACGCCAAGCTCTTCCGCCTTGGCTGCCGCACCTTCGCGCATCTTGACGAAGAACGGGTTGGTGTCCGTCTTGGTAATCAGGCAGGCAGACACGGCATGGCCGTCTGCAAATGCCGCGCCCGCCATAGTGGTCAGGGCACAGGCTGTGCCAAGTAGAAATTTCTTCATGATATCCTCCCAGAATAATGCCGGACCAGCGCTGTGCGCGTCACGACTGCCCTAAGGGAAGCGCGATTCTGTGATCCTGTCAATTTATAAATCAACTTGATTTATTAATAGCCCAGCGTAGCATAAACGGGGGAGGAATAGGTCTGATGACTTTGGACCACGTGCGCAAGCTGTCCGGCGGTATCAACCAGACCGGCGTGCGCGCCTATAATGAACGGCTGATCTTGTCGATCTTGCAGCGCAATGGTGGGCTGCCAGGTAGCGATATTGCGCGCCGCACCGGGCTGTCGTCCCAGACGGCTTCGGTCATCCTGCGGAAGCTCGAACAGGATGGGCTGCTGACCAAGGGCGATCCGGTCAAGGGCAAGGTGGGCAAACCATCCGTGCCCTATCTGCTGAACCCGGACGGTGTGTTCTCGATTGGCCTCAAGATCGGGCGGCGCAGTGCGGACTTGCTGGTGCTGGATGCACTGGGCGAGGTTCGGCATCAATTGCGCGACACCTATGACTATCCTTTGCCCCACACCGTTTTTGGTTTTCTGCGCGATGGGTTTACCGCGTTGATGGGTGCTATGGACGACCACATGCGCGCGCGCTTGTGCGGTGTCGGTATCGCAGCTCCGTTTGAGCTTTGGAACTGGCATGAATTGCTCGACGCCCCGGCCGAGGAGTTTGCCGCGTGGAAGGACGCCGACTTCGTGGCCGAAGTGGGCCGTATTACTGACCTGCCCGTTGGCATGGTCAACGACGCCACTGCTGCGTGCCGCGCGGAACACGTGTTTGGCATCGGTCGGGAATATCGCGACTACATCTACTTTTTCCTTGGCGCCTTTGTCGGTGGGGGCGTGGTGTTGGATCATGCCGTGTTCGAGGGCAATCAGAAGAATGCCGGCGCTTTCGGCACAATGCCAGTGGCGGACTTGCAAGGCAGGCCAGCACATCTGATCGACCTTGCCTCAATCCGCACGCTTGAATTGCGCCTGATCGAGGCGGGGCAAGACCCTCGCCAATTGTGGAACCAACCGCAAGACTGGACCCATCTCGAACCCTTCGTCCAACCATGGCTTGAGCAAGCGGCCGACGCGTTGGCATTGGCCAGCGTTGCGTCCTGCGCTGTGATAGATGTCGAAGCTGTGGTTATTGATGGCGCGATGCCCAGCGGCATAAGAGAGCGGCTGGTCGACATGACGCGTGCAGCACTTGCGACCAAGGATATGCGCGGACTGATCCCGCCGGTGACGGCAGCCGGGCAGATTGGTGGGAATGCGCGGGGAATTGGGGCCGCAGCCGGACCGATCATCGGGCAGTTGCTGCTGGATCGGTCCGCGGCCCTGTTTGATCAGGGGTAGGGCGCGGAGGCGCCCAAATCCTTAGCGATAGTAAAGCGATTGGCCGTTCGAGAAGAGTTGAACCTTCTCTGGCGCAGCGGTCACTTTGACGGACTTGCCGCGCAGGTCCTTGTGGATACCAGGCATCTTGGCCAACACTGCCTGTTCGCCTTCTTCTGCGTGGAAGTACAGGATGGTGACTTCGCCCAAGGCTTCGGTGAAATCAACAGTGCCTTCGAACACGGCATCGCCATCGGTTTCGACCATGTCCTCGGGCCGCACACCGACATTCACTTGCAGGCCCTTGTCGCCATCCTGAGTTGGTACGGCAGAGGTGATCACGCCGCCGCCTTTCATCTGAACCTTCGTTTGCTCACCGGTTTCGATGATTTCGCCAGGCAACAGATTCATTGATGGTGAGCCAATGAATTGCGCAACAAATTCGTTTTCGGGCCGTTCATAAAGTTCAAGCGGCGATCCAACCTGCGCAATCCCTTTGTTCGCAAGAACCACGATACGACTGGCCAGAGTCATCGCTTCGACCTGGTCGTGGGTCACGTAGATCATCGTGCTGTCAGGCATTGATTCTTTGAGCTGGGCAATCTCGATCCGCGTGGCGACACGCAGGGCAGCGTCCAGGTTCGAAAGCGGCTCGTCGAACAGGTAGACCTTGGGGTCGCGCACAATGGAGCGGCCGATAGCGACCCGCTGACGCTGACCACCGGAGAGGGCCTTTGGCAGTCGGTCCAGATAGGGCTCAAGTTGCAGGATGCGCGCGGCGCGGTTCACGGCCTCATCAATTTCCGACTGAGGCTTCTTTGCCAGTTTCAGGGCAAAGGTCATGTTGTCCCGTACTGTCATATGCGGATAAAGCGCGTAGGATTGGAACACCATGGCGATGCCGCGCTGGGCGGGGGGCACGTCGTTGACGACGGTCCCGTCGATCTCAAGTGTACCGCCAGTGATCTTTTCCAGACCCGCGATCATACGCAGCAGCGTGGACTTGCCGCACCCCGACGGGCCGACAAAGACAATCAACTCGCCCTTCTGGATATCGAGGTTGATGTTGTTGAGCACGTTGACCGTGCCGCCATATGTCTTTTCGACATCTGTCAGTTTCAAGTCGGCCATATTTGGTCCCTCCCTTCGGGTGCCCGGTGGCCCGGGCCCCGTTCTCCTCGTTTATGTCTTCAAGGCCAGCGCCACCTGCCACGCGCCCAGATGGACATGCCCATCGGGGCTGGGGGCGGTGCTGCCCAGTTCTGACCCGATGGTGACCCATGCCCCATCGGGCAGGTCCAGCGTGGCCGGTTCGTCGCTCAGGTTCACGGCGCAAAAGATCACCTGCCCGTCATACGAACGGGTGAAGTGTACGACGTCGCCAGTCGCCTTGACCCCGTCATGCGCACCCTTCGACAACGCCTTGTGGGCGTGACGTAGGGCGATGGCCTTGCGGTAGTGGTGCAGTAGGGCGGTTGGGTCGTTTTCCTGTGTCGTGACGGCATTGTGCAGATGCTCGCGGCTGACGGGCAGCCACGGCTCGCCCGTGGTAAACCCGCCATGGCTGTTCGACGGTTCCCAAACGATTGGTGTGCGGCATCCGTCGCGGCCCTTGAACTCCGGCCAGAACTCAATGCCGTAAGGGTCTTGCAGGTCTTCGAAAGCCACGTCCGCTTCTGGCAGCCCCAGTTCCTCGCCCTGATACAGGCAGACAGAGCCGCGCAGGCACAGGATCAGTGTCGCATAGGCCCGCATGGCGGCATGCGAAAGGTTCCAGCGGCTGGCATGGCGAATGACGTCGTGGTTCGAAAACGCCCAGCAAGCCCAGCCATCAGTGGCAACCTCGTCCACCTTGTTCAGGACATCGACCACACGGGCAGCTGTCAGTGGGTCCTTAGCGAGGAATTCAAAGGCATAGCACATCTGCACGCGCTCATCGCCCGCCGTGTACTGGCCCATGATCTCAAGCCCTCGCTGCGCGTCGCCCACTTCGCCCACGGCAGCCGCGCCGGGATACTCGTCCAGCAGCGACCTGAAGCGCGCCAAGAACTCCAGGTTCTCGACCTGGTTTTTGGAATAGAGGTGTTCCTGGTGGTTATACGGGTTCACCGACGGCGCGATGGTCGCGTTGCGCTGTTCGGGCGGCAGGGCCGGATTGTCGCGCAATTCCTTGTCTGCATAGTAGAAGTTGATTGTGTCCAGACGGAACCCATCCACACCGCGATCCAACCAAAAGCGGGTTACGTCCAACAACGCATCCTGCACATCCGCGTTGTGGAAGTTCAGGTCCGGCTGCGTCGATAGGAAGTTGTGCAGGTAATACTGCTCGCGCCGCGGCTCCCACGTCCAGGCGGGACCACCAAAGATCGACAGCCAGTTGTTGGGGGGCGTGCCGTCCGGCTTGGGATCAGACCAGACATACCAGTCAGCTTTGTCGTTGGTGCGATCTACGTGGCTTTGTGCAAACCACGGGTGTTGGTCCGAGGTGTGGGACAAAACCAAGTCGATCATCACCCGCAGACCCAAGGCATGGGCCGTCTCAACCAGTGCATCGAAATCCGCCAGCGTGCCGAACATCGGGTCGACGCCGCGATAGTCACTGACATCATACCCGAAGTCTTTCATCGGAGATGTAAAGAAAGGCGAAATCCAGATCGCATCAACCCCAAGCGACGCAACATAGGGCAAGCGGCTGGTGATCCCGTTCAGATCACCGATGCCGTCGCCATTGCTGTCCTGGAAGCTGCGCGGATAGATCTGGTAGATCACCGCCCCGCGCCACCAGTCCTTGTCCGCCACAAGAGTCCGAGCCATGTCGAATTCCGCTTTCTTGTTCATCCACTAGATCCTATTTCACCGACCCGGCCAGCAGACCGCGCACCAGGTACTTCTGCATTGCAAAGAAAACGCACAGCGGCACTGCAATCGACACGAACGCCGCCGTCGCAAGGATTTCCCAATTGCCCCCACGGGTGCCCAGCAAGTTGACGATCTGGTCTGTCATCACTGTCGTTTGACCCGTGGCATCAATCAGGAACACCTTGGCCACCAGCAGGTCGTTCCAGGTCCATAGGAACTGGAAGATTGCAAAGGACGCCAAGGCGGGGAACGACAGTGGGAGGATGATCTTGGTGAAGATCTGGAAATCCGTCGCGCCGTCCACCTTGGCGTTTTCGATGATGTCACGCGGCAGGCCAACCATGTAGTTTCGCAAGAGGTATATCGCGAGTGGAAGGCCAAAGCCGGTATGGGCAAGCCAGACGCCCAGATACCCTTTGCCGATGCCAATCCCGACATGCAGTTTTAGCAGCGGGATCAGCGCCAGTTGCAGCGGCACCACGAGCAGGCCCACGACACATGCAATCAGGATTGCCCGGCCCGGAAAGTCCATCCACGCCAGTGCATAGGCGGCAAAAGCAGCCACAACGATGGGGATGATGGTCGCTGGGATCGTCACGGTCAGCGTGTTGAAGAACGCCTTGGCCATGTTGTCGTTGGAATCCCCGCTCGTCATAATGTTCACGTAGTTCCCGGTCGTGAACTCGGGTGGCGACACGGCGGTGACAAATGCACGCTGCCCACGGCCACTGATCTGCTCGTCATTGCCGGACCAGACATAGTTGCCGTCGGCATCGACCGAGAAAGTCTCACCATCGCCCAGGTCAGCCACGTCACCTGCCTGATAGGCATCAACAGCTCGGGATGACGTGCCCCAGCTTTGAATTTCGCCCGGCGCACCATCGTCGCCGAAGAAATTGCCCTCAACCACGAACAGGTCGCCGCGCTCCACTCGGTTGTCGTCAGGGTCCGCTGCCCGGTAGCGGTCAGTTTGTTCCGACGGGAACAACGATGCCCACCAGCCAGACCCTACGATCTGATCAGCGGTCCGGAAGGACGAAACCAAAAGACCGAATGTCGGGAACACCCAAAGAGCGACAAGCAGTACGACCGAGATGTTGACGGCCCAGCCCAGGGACGATTTGGAACCTGCAATATTGTCCATTATTTCATCTCCTTACGGGCGTTGTAGACATTCCAGACAAGGATCGGCGTCACGAGCAGCATGATGATGATGGCCGATGCCGATCCCACGCCCCAATCATTGGCGCGGAACATCTTGTCGTACATGTAGTTGGCCAGAACCTGCGTCTCCCACTGGCCGTTGGTCATCGCGAACACGATGTCAAAGACCTTGAGAACGACGATAGTGATGGTGGTCCAGACCACAACGATGGTGCCCATGATTTGGGGCACCTTGATCTTGAAGAATATCTGGAACGGGTTGGCACCATCGATGATGGCAGCCTCCACTGTCTCTTCCGGAATGCCGCGCAGGGCGGCCGACAGGATAACCATGGCAAAGCCGGTCTGGATCCAGATCAGCACCACCATCAAAAGGAAGCTGTTCCAGAACGGAATGGTCAGCCAAGTCTGCGGTTGGCCGTAGGGGTAACTGAAGGTGAAGACTCCGATCAGCGACGACAGCGACAAATACACAAGGTAGAGCGCGGCAACACCGACGAAAAGGCGCAGCGGCACGTATCCGGCCCCTCCGCCACGCTGTTTGCTCTCAGCGATCGGGCGTACGAAAATCCAGCCGACATAGGCGACAATCGCGGCGAAGGACAAAAGCATGATGGCGGGGAGAAGCTGGAGGAACAGGAACGACCCGATGCCGCCCTCAAACTGCAGCCAGACAGAGTTTAGGACGCCAATCTGGTTCTGGTCAGCGGGCCGTGCCTCGTAGACCAGTTTGAAGATCACACCGGCACCTACAAAGGAAATCGCCATCGGCATGAAGATCAGCGATTTGGCGGCAGACCCCCACTTGATGCGGTCAGTCAGCTGCGCGGCGAGCAAGCCAAAGGCGGTCGAGGCGGCAGGCACAACGATCAGCCACAAAAGGTTGTTGCGCAGTGCTTCCCAGAATTTGGGCTCGGCCATCATCTGGTTGTAATTGGCAAGACCAACAAAGGCGCCGCCCACATCACGGTCGGTCAGCGACAGGCGCAATGTCTCGAAAACGGGGTAGGCCAGATACAGGCCCAATGCGAAAATGGCAGGAAAAAGGAAGAGCCACGGGCGCACTTGATTGGCCCGATTGATGTTCTGCCCGGCCTGCGGTCCCTTGGCCGGAAAGATCACCTTGTCGAGGATCTGGTTCGATCCCCAGAAATACAGAACACATCCACCCACGCCGAGTGCAATGGTTATCAGTCCCAACAGTGCAGGGTTCATGAGGCTTCCTCCCTATGGCGAGGCCCGATTATGGTGCGGGTTTCTCGCGACCGGCGTTGGCCGGTTTGGTTGACCAGCCCGCAGATGCACGGACTGGTCGGTCTTGTGAGTGGTTTGGGCTTACTTCAGCGCGTCCCAGCTGGACTGGATTTCACCAGCGACAGCTGCGGCGTCCTTGCCACCTGCATAGTCAACCATCCCGGTCCAGAACGTACCGGCGCCAACGCCACCAGGCATCAGGTCCGACCCGTCAAAGCGGAATGTGGTCGCGCCCAGCAGAACTTCGCCCAGCGCACGCAGCGTGTCGTCCTTGTAGGCGTCCAGGTTCACACCATTGTGCGGCGTGAGGAAGCCGGTTTGCGCCATCATGATCTCGTGGCTGATTGGCTCCTGGAAGAACTCCATCAGGGCATTTGCGCCATCAGATGGGTTGGTGATCGCCATCAGAGTACCGCCACCCAGAACCGGGTCGCCCAGATCCTTCTCGGCATAGCTGGGGAAGTAGAAGAAGTTGGTGTCGACACCGAATTCTACGTCCTCAGGGAAGAAGGCGGGAACAAACGATGCCTGGCGGTGCATGTAGCACTGCGGTGGCGAGGTGAAGAGGCCTTTGGGCGAGTCACGGAAGTCGGTCGATGCAACTGCACCGGCACCACCGGCGACCTTGGCGTCGTCACGGGCAAACCAGCCGAACTCCTCGATTGCGGCCACGACACGCTCGTCGTCAAACGGGATCTCGTTGGTGGTCCACTGGTCATAAACGTCTGGCGATACGGTGCGCAGCATCATGTCCTCGACCCAGTCGGTCGCGGGCCAGCCCGTCGCGGCGCCGGAACCCAGACCGATACACCACGGCGTTTCACCGTCTGCAACGATTTGTTCGGTCAGCGCCTTGAGGTCTTCCATCGACTCCGGGATGTCATAACCTGCATCCTCGAAGTTCTCGGGATTATACCAAACCAGCGACTTGACGTTCACGTTGTAGAAAAAGCCAAACACCTGGTCGTTGCCATCGGCATCCGCATAGGTGCCCAGATCAACCCAGGACTGACCGGCGGCGTAGTTTTCCTTGACCCAGTCACCCATGCCTTCGGGCAGGGGGTGCAGTTGGCCTTTGCCCGCCATCACGGCGGCAAGACCAGGCTGCGGGAACACGGCAATGTTCGGGGCCGAACCGGCCTCGGCATCGATCACGATCTGCTGTTCGAAACTGTCGGACCCGGTGTAGATCACATCGGCGCCTGTGGCGGCCTCGAAATAGGCCAGAGCGTTGTTCAGATATCCATCCTCAGGCGTCAGCCAAGGGCCGAACACGGTGATGGTCTGACCGCTCAGGTCAGGGGCCCCTTCGGCCCATTCGTCATAGCTCTCCCAGCTGAACGGGCCTTCGCCCGGTGCAAAGGCCAAATGGCCGTCTGCATGTGCTGTGGCAGCCGTGATAGCCAACGCCGCGGCGCTGGCCAGAAGTTTCGTTGTCATTCTGGTCGTCCTCCCATTCTTGTTCAAATCCAACATGCTGATTGACCAGTTCATGCCCGCTTTCACATTTGTCAAAGCGCTTTGGATGTCGTGAACGTTGCCGAATTTTCACGTTCTGTCAAACGCTGTCCGGCCCTCGATGCAAAATAGTTTAACACGCTAGACGGGAGGTACGAGATGTTTTGACGTTAGCGCAACCAGCCGTTAGCGTCGTCATATCTAAAGCGCTTTGGAACGAATCCGCCTGTGAATCTTAAGGAACTGTCATCTTTGCTGGGTCTGAGCCAGACCACGGTCAGCCGGGCGCTGAACGGCTATCCCGAGGTGTCGGAAAAAACCCGTGCCCGCGTAGTTCAGGCCGCGCAGGCGCATGCCTATAGCCCGAATACCCGTGCCCAAGGCCTCGCCACTGGTCATTCCAAGTGCATCGGGCACGTGATTTCCGTCAGTGATTCGGCCGAGATGGTGAACCCAATCTTCGGTGACTTCATGGCCGGGGCTGGGGAGACCTATTCGGCCCACGGCTACGACATGATGGTCACGCGCGTCGGCGCACAGGACGAGGCAGACACTTATCGCAGCCTCAAGGCCCGTGGCGCCGTGGATGGCATCGTCGTGCACGCGCCGCGCCGCAACGATCCGCGCTTGGAACTGCTCGATAAGATCGGCCTGCCGTATGTCGTGCATGGTCGCTCCACTGGGATCAAGACGCCCTATTCTTGGCTTGACGTAAACAACACCCGCGCCTTTTCCGAGGCGACATCCTATCTCGCCAGCCTTGGCCACAGCCGCATCGCGCTGATTAATGGGCAAGAAACGATGGATTTCGCCATCCGTCGCCGCTCGGGCTACGAGTCCTCTCTGCGGTTTGCAGGTCTTGCCATTGACCCGGCGCTGATGAGCACCGGCGAAATGACCGAAGCCTATGGGTATACGCAAGCCAACGCGATGCTCGACCTCGATCAGCCGCCCACCGCCTTCCTTGCGGCCTCGATCATCTGTGCGGCAGGCATCCGCCGCGCGTTGGATGAACGCGGTCTACGGGTGGGGCAAGATGTGTCCATCGCCACGTTCGACGATTGCCTGAGCTATTTCGGCAATGGCGGCGACCAGCCTGTATTCACCGCATGGCAATCCTCTGTGCGGGCAGCAGGGGCGGCACTGGCGCAAATGCTCATCGACCGCATCCGTGCACCGCATGCGCCACATATCACCAAGCTCTGGGAGGCCGAGTTCGTCTCGGGCGCCTCGACCGGCCCGGCTCCGGGCACATCCAAGGACTGATCATGTTCACGCACAAACGCTCCGACTTTCCCGAAGGGTTCCTCTTCGGGGCCGCGACCTCTGCATACCAGATCGAAGGACACCAATATGGCGGCGCGGGCCGCGCCATGTGGGATGACTTCGCCGCGACCCCCGGCAACGTCGTCCGGGCCGAAGACGGCGCAAGGGCTTGCGATCACTACCACCGGTACGAGGCCGACCTTGACCTGCTGCGCGACGGCGGCTTCGACGCTTATCGCTTCTCGACAAGCTGGGCGCGGGTGATGCCCGACGGGCGAACGGTGAACCCCCAAGGGCTCGATTTCTACGACCGGCTGGTCGACGCAATGCTGGACCGGAACCTCAAACCCTGCGCCACGCTGTACCACTGGGAACTGCCCTCAGCCCTCGCTGACCTTGGCGGCTGGCGCAACCGCGACATCGCAAGCTGGTTCGGGGATTTCACCGAAGCCGTCATGGCCCGCATCGGCGACCGCACCTACTCTGTTGCCACAATTAACGAATTCTGGTGCGTGTCCTTCCTGTCCCACTTCCTCGGCCACCACGCGCCAGGCCTGCGTGACATCCGCGCTACCGCCCGCGCCATGCATCACGTGCTGCTGGCCCACGGCACGTCCATCGAACGGATGCGTGGCATGGGGATCGTAAACCTCGGCGCGGTCTTCAACATGGAATGGGCCACCCCCGCCGACGACGGCCCCGAAGCAGCCGAAGCGGCAGCACTCTACGATGATTACTACAACCACTTCTTCGTTTCGGGCGCGTTCAAAGGCACCTATCCTGACCGCCTTGTCCGTGACCTCGGCCCACACCTGCCGGGCGGCTGGCAAGACGACATGACCACCATCAAGGCCCCGCTCGATTGGGCCGGGATCAACTATTACACGCGTTCGATCATCGCCCCCAACGAAGGCCCATGGCCCCACCACCACGGGGTCGAAGGGCCGCTCGAAAAGACGCAAATGGGGTGGGAGGTCTATCCGCAGGGCCTGCACGACTTCCTGGTGCGCACAGCAGTCGATTACACTGGTGACCTCCCGCTTTTCGTGACCGAAAACGGCATGGCCAACGCCGACGTGATCACCGATGGCACCGTGCAGGACGATGCCCGCATCGCCTATTTCCAAAGCCACCTGCAAGCGGTCCGCGACGCCATCGCCAAGGGCGTGCCAGTGCAGGGCTATATGGCCTGGTCACTCATGGACAACTACGAATGGGCGCTCGGCTATGAAAAGCGCTTCGGCATGGTCCACATCGATTTCGACACACTCGAACGTACGCCCAAAGCGTCATGGCATGCGTTCAAAAACATGCTGACCGCTAGCTGAGGAAGGTTTCCACCACCTGCTGTTGCAGCTTCTTCCCATCCGGGTCGAGGTCGGTCTTTAACACGCAAAACGCTTCGCCCCATTTTGACGTGCGCGTCCGAATGGGCGGTGCGTCAGACGCAACGCAGTCCATCACAACCGCTGCCACTTCGTCAGCAGTCTGGTAGATGTCACCAACCGCGGCCCGCTCCTGCGCGCCGCCTACGTACTTCTGCAAGATCGGCAGGTACTCGTCATCCAGCATCCCCCCAGTTTCTTCCACCTGCTTCATAACGTTGGCCGAAAACTCCGACGTAATCCCGCCAGGCTCCACCACCGTGAAGTTGATCCCAAAGTTAGGCGAAATGTACGAGGCCATCGCCTCCATATACCCCTCAACCGCGAACTTGGCGGCGCAGTAAATCTCGTTGAACGGCTGCCCGACGAGCCCACCGACCGAGGATATGGTGATCACATGCCCGGCACGCCGTTCGCGGAAGTGGGCAATCAGCGCCTTGGTGCAGCGTACGACGCCCATGAAGTTCACGTCCATCACCCAGTTGATGTCAGCCTCGCTCGCCTGCTCGGTTGAGCGGACAAATCCGGCACCGGCATTATTGATCAGCACATCAACATGCCCTTCTGCGGCAATGACCTGATCCACACAAGCAGCTATCGACGCGCTATCCTGCACATCCAGCTGCGCCACATGCAACGTCACGCCCGCCGCTTCGACGGCCTCATCCAGCACGGCCCGTTTCGACAGGTTGCGCATGGTGGCATAGACCGTGTGGCCCGCCTTTGCGGCCTGAACGGCAATGGAGACGCCCAGACCGGAGGAACACCCGGTGATCAGAATGACTTTGGACATGGGGAGGGCTCCTTTTGCTGACTTCGATACAACCAGCAATGGGCCTGCTGCCAAGGATAGTCAAACCCGCCGGATGGCGAAGGATCGCTCACATCCACCGCCGTGGATCAACAGCCTGAACAGTCCGTGCGCTTTCCTGCGCAGCCATGCCCATCGCAACGGCCGCCCACCCGTCAGCCAACGTAACCTCTGGTTTGCCTTGCCCCCGTACAACGGCGGCGAATTTCTGGTGCTGATAAAAGGTCGATCCATTGTGATCGCCCGCCTCCAGCAGGGTTGGATCAACGGGGATGTCATGCGCCACCGGCCCCTGCGGCTGACGCGGTGATGTCACCAGCTTTGCCACCGGGGCCGGGCCCAGATGTCCTGGCCAGAACCGTCCCGGACCGGGTACAAAGGCCTCGATCTTGCCGGTGGGACCCACGGCGGACAGCTCTTCCTGATAGGCCGAGCCTTCGGCAAACATGCACAACTCCAGCATCGCACGCGTGCCATTGTCGAAATCGACAATCGCGTAGCCGCTGTCGATGATATCCGGAACCTCGCCGCCATAGTCTTCGTCCAGATGGTTCACCGCCTGCGTGGCCGACGCCATCACGCGCACCGGCTCCGCCCCCATCGCCAACCGCATCAGGTCAAAGAAGTGGCAGCACTTCTCGACAAAGGTGCCGCCCGTGTAGCGATTGAACCGGTTCCAGTCGCCAACCTTTTCAAGGAAGGGAAAGCGATGCTCGCGCACCGAAAGCTGCTTGATACCACCCGTTGCATCACCTGCCTTGTCCAGGAATTCGGCAATCACCGGCATATAGCGATATTCCATCGCCACCCAGATCGGGCAGGGATAGCTGTCGCGGAACGCGGCCAGCTTTGCGGCGTCCTCGGGGTCGGTAAACAGCGGTTTCTCGACCAGCAGGGGCAGGGGGCGTGTGGCCGCGATCTCTTCCATCTGCGCCACGTGGCAGAAATTGGGGCTGACGATCAGCAGGCAATCCAGCTCCTCAACGGCCAGCAATTCCTGCACCGAACCAACGGACTTGGCCTCGGGCGTGATGGCCGAAGCCCGCGCCGCCATGCCTGCATCCGGCTCAAAGAATGCGACGACCTGCGCATCGGGCAGCAGCGCGATATTGCGCATGTGTTCCTGCCCCATCATCCCGCATCCGATGATGCCATAGCGTACCTGATCCAACCTGCGTTCCTTCACTTCATGCGTTGCACATAAACGGCCCGCGCGGGGTCGTACCATGTGCGTGAAAATTCAATGGGTGCCGCTGCGTCCGCCCAGCTCAGGCGTTCGACATACCCGACCGTGTCGCCGGGACGCGGGCCATAGGCGTCGGGCGCCCAGTCCGGCACCGTGCCAAGCGACACCCGGTCCTCGGCCCGCTGGATCCACAGACCCAGCTCTTTGCGGTACGTGGCATAAAGAGATTCGGACATCGTCGCTTCCGACACGATTCCCGCATCCGCATCCAGCCAAATCTCTTCCACGGCGATGATTGTGTCATTCAGGGACCGCAGCCGCCGAATGCGCGTGCCCCGTGCCGCAGTCCCGAAATCGGGCAGGTCGGCGGGCTTGTCCATCAAGTCGACCGACAGAACACGCGCCCGTGGCAGACCACCCCCCTCCAGCAGTTCCAGCCGGAACATGGCATAGACGGTGCCCGTGTCCCCGCTGGCCCGGATGTAGTTGCCGGACCCCTGAACGCTCTCGATCAATCCCTTTTGGCCCATGTCCCGAAGGGCCTTGCGCAACGTGCCGACGCTCACACCCAGCTCGGCTGCCATATCCCGTTCGGGCGGCAAACGCTCACCATCAATCAACCGGCCGGAAATGATATCCCGCGTCAAAAGCTCGGCAATCTGCACGTAGATGGGCAGCGACTGAGGGGATTGTTTTTGCGTTGTCACGTGGGCTTACAAGCTGCAGGGCATGAAATTGATACACCATTGATCTACATCAATGACAGTGTTACGCAAGTGCCAAGTTGACCCGAACGGAAAGTGCGCTGATGACCATTGTCCCAATCACATCTCCTGACCTTGATGCGGCCGAAGTGTCGTGGTTCTCGGCGTTGTGCTCGGATGATTATCAGTTTCTCGGGGTGCCCGATGGCGGCTTGCGCTCAAGCTGGGCGCATTGCTCTGACATCGTAAAAGAGGCCGAGGCACAAGGCTTCCGCAACATCCTCTGCCCCTCCTCCTATCAGGTGGGGCAGGACACGTTGTCCTTCGTTGCGGGCTGCGCGCCGATCACGTCCAAGATCAACCTGCTTGCGGCGGTCCGCTGCGGTGAAGTGCAGCCCATCATGCTTGCCCGCACCATCGCCACGCTTGACCACATGCTCGAAGGGCGGCTGACGGTAAACATCATCTCCTCCGACTTCCCCGGCGAAAAAGCGGACAGCGAATACCGCTACCAACGCTCTCGCGAAGTCGTCGAAATCCTGAAGCAGGCCTGGACACGGGACGAAATTAGCTACGAGGGCGAGGTTTATAATTTCCAGGGCCTTACCACCGATCCAGTGCGCCCTTATCAGACAGGCGGCCCGCTGCTCTACTTCGGGGGCTATTCACCCTCCGCGCTCGAACTCTGCGGCCAGCACTGCGACGTTTACCTGATGTGGCCCGAGCCCAAGGAGAACATCGCCCAGCGGATGCGCGACGTGAACGCGGTTGCCGAGAAATACAATCGCACGCTCGACTACGGCCTGCGCGTGCACATGATCGTGCGGGATACCGAAGCAGAAGCACGCGAATACGCCGATTACATCGTGTCCAAGCTCGATGACGAATACGGCCAGCTGATCCGCGACCGAGCGCTGGATTCCACCTCGCTTGGCGTTGCCCACCAAGCCAAGGCGCGCGAACTGGCGGACAAGTTCGGTTATGTCGAACCCAACCTCTGGACCGGCGTGGGCCGGGCGCGGTCAGGCTGTGGCGCGGCACTGGTCGGCTCCACCGACCAGGTCATGTCGAAAATCGAAGACTATAAGAAAATGGGCATCCGGGCCTTTATCTTCTCTGGCTACCCACACTTGGAAGAAGCGAAACACTTCGGCGCGCGCGTGATGCCGCACTTGAAAACCTGCTCATTGCCCCATGCTTATGGTCGGGTGCCATCCGCCGCACCCGCAACACCCCTTGCTGCAGGAGAGCGCCGCTAATGGACCGCGTCCAACTATCCGACACTCTGAACTTTTCGCGCATCGTCTATGGCATGTGGCGCCTGGCCGATGACAGCGACACGTCCGTGGGCCATGTGCAGGCCAAGATCCACGCGTGTCTTGATCAGGGGATCACCACATTCGATCAGGCCGACATCTACGGCGGCTACGTGGCCGAGGCTGTGCTGGGCGAAGCGCTCAAGGCCGATAGCGGCCTGCGCAGCAAAATGGAGATCGTGACCAAATGCGATATCGTGGCACCCGTGGGCCGCTACGCCGATGCGCCGGCTAAATACTACGACACCTCCCGCGCCCACATCATGCAGAGCATCGAAAACTCGCTGCGGGACATGGCCGTTGATCATATCGACCTGCTGCTGATTCACCGCCCCGACCCGTTCATGGATCACCACGAAACAGGGGCTGCACTGGACGAGGCGGTCGCGAGCGGCAAGGTCGGCAGCGTGGGTGTGTCGAACTTCCGTCCATGGGATTGGACGCTGCTGCAATCGGGCATGAAAACGCAGCTGGTCACCAACCAGATCGAAATCTCGCTCAGCGAAATCAATCCGTTCACCAACGGCGATCTGGCCTTCCACCAGCAACACGGTCAACTGCTCATGGCGTGGTCACCGCTGGGTGGCGGTGGCCTGATGACGGGCAGTGAAAAGCTGCACAACGTCATGGATGAGATTGCCAGTGCCCAAGGCGTGGACCGCGCCGCGGTCGCGACTGCGTTTCTCTTGGCACACCCTGCAAATATCATTCCGGTGATGGGCACAAATAACATCGACCGGATCAAAAAGATCGGCGATGCTGCAAAGGTGTCGCTCGACCGGCCCACATGGTTCCGCCTTTATGAGGCGGCTCTGGGACACGAGGTGGCCTGATGACAATGCAAACGCTGAGCCAACCTACTGTGTTTTCACCTGACGCCAATTCCAGCCGCCAACTGCGCGACGCCTTCGGCAAGTTTGCCACCGGCGTCACGATGATCACGGCCCCCAGCGCGGATGGTCCGGTGGCCATCATCGCCAACAGCTTTTCGTCCGTTTCGCTCGACCCGGCGCTGGTGCTTTGGTCGGTTGACAGGGGCGCAAGGCGCTTTCCCTATTTCGAGGCAGCGGACCACTATGCGATCCACGTGCTGGCGGCTGAACAGCATGACATCTGCAAGCTGGCGGCGCGTGATGCTCACTTGCTGAACGACCATGCCCACACGCTGAACGCGGACGGCGTTCCCCTTATTGATCATTGCCTTGCGCGGTTCGAATGTCGCAGGGTGGCAGCACATGACGCGGGCGACCACGTCATTATCGTGGGCCAGGTCCAGCGCACTGAGATGCGCGACGGCCAGCCGCTCACATTCTTTGCCGGCCAGTTCGGCAGCGTCGACTAACGACGCCAAGACCCGCCCGCGGGGTTAAAGCGGAAAATGGGCCACGGTGGATTAACCGCCGGGCGACCGACAAAGGGAGGGCCCTTCATGGGTCTATTACTGACGGTGCTCGCGCCGATCAGCTGGGTGAATGGCACCTTGCTCAAGATCGGGCGTGCCATTGGCATCGTGGCGATTGCAGCCATGGTCATTGCGATCCTGATTCAGGTCGTGGCCCGCTATCTGTTCAACAACGCTCTTCCCTGGCCGGACGAGGCCGCGCGCTTCTGCATGCTTTGGATGACCGGCCTCATGGCGCCCACGGCGTTCCGGCGCGGCGGGTTCGTGGCGCTCGACATGATCTCGGGCGTGTTGCCCCGGGCCGCCGCCGCAATCCTGGGGCTGTTGCTGCTCCTGATCTCCATCGCGATCCTGCTGGTGGCCCTGCCCATCGGCTATTCCGAGGTGACGGGCTTTGGCGGCAAGTTCGCCACCGCGTCGCTCTACCTGCCGACGTTTGATGGCTGGTTCCGTGTGCCACGCAGCTGGATGATGCTGTCACTGCTTGTCGGTGTAGTTCTTCTGCTCATGGTCAATGTCGAATTGATCCTGCGCAAACTGGTCGAGCTTATGGGCGGCGGTGATCGCCTGCCAGACCTCGACCTTGGCGATATGGCAGCGGGGAGCGAATGATATGCTGATCTGGTTCCTTCCTCTCTTCCTGCTGTTCCTGATGATCGGCCTACCGGTCTTTTTCGGCCTGCTCGCGGCGCCGGGTATTCTGCTGTTCCTGAACGGGCAGGAACGCGACATCACGCTGCTTTACCGCAATGTTTACAACGGCATGGACAGCTTCCCGCTGATGGCGATCCCGTTCTTCATGCTGGCGGGTGAGTTGATGAACAAGGGCGGGATCACGATCCGTCTTGTCCAGTTCTCCCAAGCACTCATGGGCCACCTGCGCGGCGGCCTCGCACAAGTGAACGTCCTGTCCTCCATCCTCTTCGCGGGCCTCTCCGGCTCCGCTGTGGCCGACACCTCGGCCCTCGGCTCCATGCTGGTCCCCGCGATGGAGAAAGAGGGCTATACAAGACGCTACGCAGCCGCCATCACGGCGGCCTCATCCGTCATCGGCCCGATCATTCCGCCGTCTGGCATCATGATCATCTACGCCTATGTCATGGGCGAAAGCGTGGCGGCCCTCTTCCTCGCGGGCATTGTGCCGGGCATCCTCGTCGGTGTCGGCCTCATGGTGATGATCCGCGTCACGGCAGACCGCTATGACCTGCCTGCCGCGCACAAGGTGCAGTTCGACGGCGTGGAACTCAGCCCGATTGAGCGTTGGGTCTCCTGGGCGCTCGTGCGCCTGAACATCGGCCTGCTGCTTTGGGCCTTCCTGCCCTTGGGCGAAACGTCCCCTCTGATCCTCTGGGGCACATTCGCCGTGGCCGTCCTTGTCGCACATGCACTGATGCTGGCCCTGCGCACCCAAGTCAGCAGCGAATTCCGCACCATCTGCAAACGCGCCATTGTGCCCCTGCAAACGCCGGTGCTGATCCTGGGTGGCATCCTCGGCGGCGTCTTCACCCCGACCGAAGCTGCAGCGGTCGCCGTGGCCTACGCCGTCTTCGTCGCCTTCTTCGTCCTGCGCACCATGTCGCTCAAGGACCTGCCCGACATCCTCAGTCGCGCGGGCCTGACTTCGGCTGTGGTCTTGTTGCTCGTTGGCGCAGCGCTCGCATTCAAGACGGTGGTGTCGCTCAGCTACGCACCACAAATCCTCGCGGACTTTATCTTGACCCTGTCGGAAAACCCGTTGGTCCTGCTGTTCCTGATCAACCTTCTGCTGTTCATCGTCGGCATGTTCCTTGACGCAGGCCCCGCGATCATCATCTTAGGGCCCATCCTCGGGCCCATCTTCGTGGACCTTGGCGTTGATCCCATCCACTTTGCGATCATCATGTCGGTGAACCTGACAGTGGGGCTGGCAACACCGCCGATGGGACTTGTTCTGTTTGTGGCGGCTGCCGTCAGTCGTGAGAAGGTCGAAACCATCGCCAAGGCGATCCTGCCTTTCCTCGCCATCGAAATCGCGGTGATTTTCTTGATCACTTACGTGCCCGCCATTTCCATGACCATTCCCCGCCTCACGGGGTTTGCAAACTAATTTAGAGCTTAACGGGAGGACCTAACCAAATGCTCAAAACGACCCTCAAAACCCTCACGGCTGCCGCGCTTGTCGCCGGTTCGGCCCTGATGGCATCGGCGCAGGACTACACGATCCGCGCCACCGCCAACTCGAACACCAATGACGAAGATTATGACGGCCTCATCGTGTTCAAGAACTATGTCGAAGCAGCCTCCAACGGCGCCATCGCCGTGGAGCTCTTCATCGGCACGCAACTCTGCTCGAACGGCGCGGAATGCCTGCAAGGCGTGGCTGACGGCACGATTGACGTCTACATCTCCACCTCGGGCGGCGCCTCGGGCATCTTTCCTTACGTGCAGGTGCTCGACCTACCTTACCTGATGGCCGACGACCGCATCGCCGAACACGTCCTGTCGGGCGACTTCACCCGCAAAATGCGTGACATGGCGCTTGAGGATTCCGGCGGCGCGATCCGCTTGATGACAATCGGCAACACCGGCGGCTGGCGCAACTTCGCCAACACGCAACGCCGTGTGGCAGAACCATCGGACATGGAAGGCCTGAAAATCCGTACCGTGGTCGCGGACCTGCCCCAAGAGCTGGTCAAGGCCCTGGGCGCGTCCCCAACCCCGATCCCGTGGCCGGAACTCTTCACCTCGTTCCAGACGGGCGTTGTGGAAGGTTCCAAAAATGGCATCACCGACATCATGGGTATGAAGTTCCCCGACGCGGGCCTGCAATACGTGACGCTGGATGGTCACGCCTACATGGGCGCGCTGTGGTGGATGTCGAACGAAAAGTTCCTCGCCATGCCCGAAGACATGCGCCGCGTCGTGGTCGACGGCTTCTATGCACTGCAACAGGCAACCTTCGCCTCGCCCAAGCGCAAGTCGATCCAGGCCTACGAAGACTTCGTTGCCGGTGGCGGTGATCTTTATGTGCCTACACCTGCCCAGAAAGCAGCCTTCGCCGAGGCGGCTGCGCCAGTCAACGACTGGTTCGTTGGCAACGTGGCACGGGGTGGCGAGATCTTGACGGCTCTGCAAGAAGCGGTCGCTGCCGCCGAGGCAGATGTAAACGCGGCACGGGATGCTGACCTGAACTAAAGCGGATCAAGATCCGCGTTGCGAACGGGCCGTCCCTGTCAGGGGCGGCCTTTTTGCGACATCCTCAGTCGGTAAAAATACGAATGTGCTGCAACGGCTCAAGTGGCATACTCTTTTCAGCCTCCGTTCCCGCGCGAGGGCCGGTCCCGACACCCACCGACGAAATCGCCCGACACCGTTCCTTCGAAACAACGCGGGAAGAACGGGTAGGTCTCGGTCGCGAAATAGACATACTGCCCGTCGATCATGGCACCGTTGCATTCATCGAGTGTTCCAGAACCCTCAATAAATTCGTAGTCCTGCACATAGGTGCCATCATGCGCGCCACTTGGACCGGATGTGCGCTCAGCTGCCAGGACGATTGCATCTGGTCACCCATGTAGTGGATTTCGAACCCGTCGGCAGCATAGCCAAAAAGCGTGCCGTCCAGCGCGTCCGTCACGGCAGAGGGAATTCCGTGATAGTGGTACATCCCGCTACCGTCCACATGCGCGTTCTGTTCATCCATGATGAGCCCGCCCATGCCTTCTAAATTCCATCCCGCAGACGGATCGCTTGAATAACCGCGTTCAGAAGTGGGATCGTAATATTCTGCGGTGCCGGGGCGCATCGGAATGCCTGTCAGTGTGATGCCGGAAATCCGCGCATTTCGGGTAATGGTGTCGGTCAGCTCTGGCGTCGAATCCATGCAAAACCTGTGATCCTGCTCTTCCACGGTGGCCCCGGCCCGCCATGTGCCCGTATCGTGCTCGGGGACACCATCGGATGTTATACAGCGCTGATCCCCGTCCACGGTAATGGTAACGTGCGCCTGAGTCGCACCGCCGGTTAAAAACGCAAGAACAAGCGTGATGCCGAGTGTCTTCATGGTTTCCTCCGAGTGCTTGGATACAAGTCAAACGGGCATAGACGGTGTTTCCGTCGTTCTTTGTGTCGATGAGTGCCGGGCGGCGTTCTGACGCTCCCACCATGGACGGCCCGGCCCCCCACCAAAGGGCTTGAACCAAGTCCGAAGCGTCGGAAACCAAACCACCTGTCCCATACGTATACAGGTCACAGCCCCTTGCTCCCGCCGGGTGTGCGGGCAATGCTGGAGGTGTCTCTCAGTCACGCAAAAGGTCCCGACATGTCCCAACTCAACAAAGCCACTGCCTTCGCCGCCCTCCACGTGCCCGGCACACCCGTGGTGATCTACAACATCTGGGACGCTGGCACCGCCAAGGCCATGACGCAGGCGGGAGCAAAGGCCATCGCCACCGGCAGCTGGTCCGTGGCCGAGGCGCAGGGCTACCCCGACGGTGAAAACATCCCGCTTGATGACCTGCTGGCCATCGCCACCCGCATCGTCAACAGCACGGACCTGCCGGTCAGCATCGACTTCGAAGGGGGCTACGCCGTCGATCCCGAACCGCTTGCCGCGAACATCACGGCCCTGATCGGCACCGGCGCCATCGGCATCAATTTCGAGGATCAGGTGGTCGGCAGCGCCGACCTCCATCCCATCGATACACAAGCTGCCCGGATCAAGGCGATACGCGCCGCTGCCGATGCGGCGGGTGTGCCGCTCTTCATCAACGCCCGCACTGATGTGTTCCTGAAATCCAAGCCCGACACGCACGCCACCCATGTGGCCGAAGCGAAAGAACGCGGCGCCGCCTATGCCGAGGCCGGAGCCAGCGGTTTCTTCATCCCCGGTCTGACCGATCATGGCATGATCCGCGACATCTGTGATGCATCGTCCCTGCCGGTCAACGTGATGATGCGCGGTGCCCTTGGTTCAATTGCCGAGGTAGCCTCGCTGGGGGTTGCACGTGCCAGCTATGGCCCGGGTCCTTTCGCGCAATCGATGGCACAGGTGGCCGAAGGTTACAGTGCTGCGGCAGCAAGCTGACGGTAAGGCGGGGTTTCACCCCGCCACACCCTAACAAAAAGTGAAAGGCCGCCTTCAAACCTTAACGCCATCCAATTCTGAACCGGGTGTTAACGTCCAGCGGCCATTCAAAATGCGCAGTTTCGGCCCCAAAATATGCAGGTTGTGAACAGGGGGCTGAAAACGGCCCGGATGTCCTGTGACAAACTGTGCACTTTTTCCCGTAAAATGCGCGTTTTACTTGAATTTAATCGTCGAACGCAGCGTTAACGCGACCGTACGGTGATCAGGCTTCCCAAGTCCGAAATCCGGTGCCAAACTCACCGGAACGGATACATCCAGACCTTGTAATCAGCGACCAGAATATGCGCCCGATCAATCTGATCTTGAGTCATTTTCTTGACCACCTCTTCCAGCGAAATCGCCGCGTCGGGGTCACCGCCAATGGCGCTCAACGTGTACCACATATAGGCGCGGACAAGGTCCGGCGCAGGCATCCCGCGACCCACCTCGTAATACCATCCGACACCGGACTGCGCGCCCGGATGCCCCTTCATCGAGGACCGCAAATACCACTCAAAGGCTCGCTCGTCGTCGCGCTCGACCCCAAGGCCCAGGGCGTACATGACACCGATCAGTTCCTCGGCATCCGCATTGCCCGACCGGGCCGCAGGCCACAACGCATCATAGGCCGCTTTGTACGCGCCGGCCTCCATCAGGTCGCGCGCTTCCTCGATCTCGGCCCCCGCCGGAACGGCGGCAAAACCAAACGGAAAGGCCATAAAAACAAGGGCTATCGCAAGTTTGCGCATCTCATCCTCCTCGCCGCGACGCCCGCTTTTGCCGACGGCGTACCGCGTCCTCTTGGGCCGGATGATTTCATCGCCGTGGACCCGGCGCAAGCCAAACTCGGCCAGCTTCTGTTCTATGATCGCATCCTGTCGGGCAACCGCAACATCGCCTGTTCCACCTGCCATCACCCGGACCTTGGTACCGCCGATGGGCTAAGCCTCGGCATCGGTGAAGGGGGCGAAGGTTTGGGTCCTCAACGCACTGCTGGGACGGGCGATGACCGCATCCGCAAACGCATCCCCCGCAATGCGCCCGGACTGTGGAACCTCGGGGCCAAGGATCTGCACACCATCTTCCACGATGGGCGTCTCAGCGTTGCAGACACTTACGAGAATGACTTCAACTCCCCGGCCGAGGAGTGGTTGCCCGAAGGTTTGAATAACCTGTTGGCAGCACAAGCAATTTTCCCACTGGTCGCGCAGTTTGAAATGGCCGGAAACCCCAAGGAAAACGAGGTTGCAGGCGCCATCCACCAGCGTATGGACTACGCATGGCCGATCCTCGCGGATCGGGTCCGTCACATCCCTGCTTACGCGGAGGGATTCACGGAAGCCTATAACCATATCACGACCGGCAGCGACATCACGATTGCCGATATCGCAAACGCGCTCAGCGCGTTCATGATTTGGGAATGGACCAGTTTTGACAGCCCTTTCGACGCCTATATTGCAGGTGACGCCGAGGCCTTGAACACGCAACAGAAACAGGGGCTTGAGCTATTCTACGGTAAGGCGAAGTGCAGCACCTGCCATAGCGGCCCGCTGATGACGGATCAGGCGTTCCATGCTCTGGGTTTGCCGCCTTTCGGCCCCGGTCGCACGCGCCGCTTTGATCCGATGGTGCGAGATGTTGGACGGATGGGGGAAAGCGATGCGCTCGAAGATGCCTATGCCTTCAAAACGCCAATGCTCAGAAACGTTGCGCTGACTGCCCCCTATGGACACAACGGCGCATACCCAACGCTGGAAGGGATCGTGCGGCACCACTTGGACCCCCTGACATCATTGGACAAATGGACACCCCAGACCGCAGCCCTGCCGCCCGTCCCATGGCTTGCAGCGATTGATTTCATGGTCTGGCAAGACAGCCGGGAAATGGCCCGTCAACGCGCCGCCGTTGAGATTGAGGCCAATCCCCTGACCAATGGTGAAGTCGATCAGATCGTCGCGTTACTCCATGCCCTGACAGGCGAAACTGCGAATGATGATAGGCTTGGTGTGCCAGAGACCGTCCCAAGTGGCTTGCCCGTCGACCCCCGGATCCGCCCCTAGCGACCTTTCCAAACCGGGTCACGCTTCTCTGCAAAGGCACGGGCACCCTCTAGCTGATCTTCGGATCGGTACAGTGTTTCGACGGTCGGCAACTGGCTATTGGTGATGCGGTTCATGGCGTCTTGGAACTTGGAATCCTCAGCATCGCGCACGACTTCCTTGATCGCTGCATAGACAAGCGGCGGGCCTGACGCGATCAAGTGTGCCAGTTCCCAGGCGCGATCCAAAAGTGTCCCCGCGGGGACAACTTCGTTTATCAATCCCCAGCGATGCCCCTCTTCGGCATCGAACCAGCGGCCGGTCAACAACAGTTCCATGGCAATGTGGTACGGGATGCGCTTGGGAAGTTTGATACTGGCTGCATCAGCAACGGTGCCGGACCGGATTTCCGGCAAGGCAAATGTTGCATGGTCGGCGGCCAAGATCATGTCCGCACTCAATGCCAATTCCAGGCCCCCACCACAGGCAATGCCGTTCACTGCCGCGATAACTGGCTTGTTGAGACCACGCAATTCCTGCAAGCCGCCAAAGCCCCCGACGCCATAGTCACCATCTACCGCATCCCCGTCAGCGGCTGCCTTGAGATCCCAACCAGGGGAAAAGAACTTTTCCCCTGTGCCTGTAATGATTGCGACGCGCAACTCGGGATCATCGCGAAACGCCAGAAAGGTTTCGCCCATGATCCGGCTGGTCGCGAGGTCGATGGCGTTGGCCTTGGGGCGGTCCAATGTGACTTCCAGTATCGCGCCTTCGCGCCTTATTTTTATGGGGCTCATGGCTCAGGCCTTTCGTATCAGCGTATCAACGGCGACGGCGCGTGTCGGGGTACAGATCAGCGGGTTCACTTCAACCTCGCTGACAGTTTCAGCATGTGCAAGGACGTAGGATTGTATCGCGAGTACAGCGTCGCGGATTGTGGTCCAATTAGCAGGTGGCTTGCCGCGATAGCCGTGCAGCAGGGCGGCACAACGCAAATGTGACAGAGCAGTATCAATGTCTGTCTCAGTGACGGGCAAGAGCAGCGATTGCGTATCTTGCATCAGCTCCGTAAGCACTCCGCCTGCGCCAAGTGTCAAGACAAACCCATGCGCTGGATCGCGAACAATCCCAACCAGCAACTCTGCGACACCATCCGTCACCATTTCCTCGATCAGGATGCTCTCGGTTCCAATGCTATCGGCGACGGTGCCAATGTCAGGCATCGCAACGTTGAGATGGACAGCATTTGCTTCTGTCTTGTGCGCCAGCCCGACGCCCTTGATAACCAGAGGCCCGTCGAGGTCGCTGGCTTCATGCTCAACGTTTCTGGCTGGGACAAGACGATTGTTGGGAACGTGTAATCCATGCTGTGCAAGCACGGCCTTCGCCTCGACCTCGGTCAGAGTTACGGTCGCTTCTGACTTGCCGGGCTCATAAACCGGCGACGCATGTGGTGCGTGAATGTGGTGTGCGGCGTCAATGGCGGCCAGTGCTTCTCGCAGACCAAAAAAGGGAACGATGCCGCCTTCGGCCAGTTGCCGTGCCGTCTGGTCAGGCATCAGTTCCGGCAGGGTGGCCACGACGCCAAAGGGTGCTTTGGTGTTCGCACGTACTTTCAAAGCGGCATCAGTTGCGCAGTTCCAATCAGAGTGATCGGTTGATGGGTAGTCCACGATCGACAGGGTCATATTTATCCCCTCGCCAGTCATGGCTGACCAGGCATCGGCCATCGTGTCGGAGTCCCGCCAGATATACGTGTGGTAGTCCAATGGGTTTGCGAGCGCGACCATGGGACCGAGGGATGCGCGCAGCTTGGTTTGTTGTTCGTCGGTCAGGGCCGGGAACGTCAGGTCTGTGTCCAGCGCCATGTCTGCGATCAAGCTGGCCTCACCACCCGAACAGCTGATGGAGGCAATCCCGTTTCCTGACATCGGGCCGTGGAGATGCAGCAGTTTCAGGGTTTCCAGAAAGTCGGGCAGAGCGGTGACGCGCGCAATGCCCAGACGGTCGAGAAAAGCCTGCGCGCCCGCATCCGATCCGGCCAAGGACGCGGTGTGAGAAATGGCTGCTTGCCGAGCCTGGTCTGACGCGCCCACTTTCAATGCGACCATTGGAACGCCGTGGTCATATGCCTTTGCGGCCAAAGCTTCCCACTGGCGCAGATCACCGAAGCCTTCAATATGCAGTCCGATGGCAGTGACGCGTTGATCATCAAGCAATGACAGCGCGATTTCGGCTTGGCTCGTTTGCGCCATGTTCCCTGAGGTGATGGCATAGGCGATCGGCAATGCCCGTTGTTGCATCGTCAGATTTATCGCGATGTTTGAACTCTGGGTGAGGATGGCAACACCGCTGTCTACCGGCGTGCACCCGTGCTGGTCCGGCCAAAGAACGGCCTGGTCCAGTGCGTTGACGAAACCGTAGCAGTTCGGGCCAAGGATGGGCATGTCGCCCGCCGCGCGAACCAACCGTTTCTGCAAGTCAGCAGCGCTTTCGTCCTCGACCTTTGCTTCCGCGAAGCCCGAGGCGAAACAAACGGCCCCGCCCGCATCAAGGCGGGACAGGGCGGACACAACGTCAACGGTCGCAGTGCGGTTCACGCCGATGAATGTGGCATCAGGGGCCGCAGGCAATTCTTTGATCGATGGGAAAGCGCCGTGGTTTGCTAACATTGGCTTTGTCGGGTGCACCGGCCAGATTGCACCGTCAAAACCGAAGCGCTCGGCCTGTTCGATAACGGACGCGCACCACTGGCCACCGCCGACAATGGCAATGGTTTTGGGACGCAACAGTCGCGAGAGATTCTTCTTCTCCGTTCGAAAAGAAGCCCGTGGAGTGTGAGGGACTGACCCTTCGCCGCGGTCGGATGGGCCTTGCTCATACGAAACCAAGTTCAGGCCCCCAAGGGCCGCAACAGATCGCGGCTGATGATGTGACGTTGGATTTCGCTCGTGCCGTCCCAGATGCGTTCAACCCGCGCATCGCGCCAGAACCGCTCGATCGGGAAATCGTCCATCAGGCCCATGCCGCCGTAGATCTGCAATGTGGTGTCCGTCACGCGCGCCAAGGCTTCGGAGGCGTAGAGCTTGGCCGAAGCGATCTCGCGGTTCGACGGCAGCCCTTGATCCAGTCGCCACGCGGCAGCGAGGGTTAGCCAGTCCGCGGCGTCAATCTCGGTAATCATGTCCGCGATTTGGAAACTGACACCCTGGAACTTGCCGATGGGCTGGCCGAACTGCTTGCGATCTGCTGCGTAGTTCAGGGCATAGTCAAAGCACCGGCGCGCACGGCCCACGCTAAAGGCGGCGACTGTCAGGCGCGTGGCGTAAAGCCATTCGTTCATGACGGCAAAGCCGCCATCGACTTCACCCAGAACCTGCGTATCGGGCAGGCGACAATCATCGAAGTACAGGATGCAGTTCTTGTACCCCTTGTGGCTGACCGAGTTGTATCCATCGCGTACCTCGAACCCCGGCATACCCCGATCCACGAGGAACGTGGTGATCCGCTTTTTCGGGCCTTTGGGCGTGTCATCAACGCCGGTCGCGATGAACACGATGAAAAAATCGGCATGTTCGGCACCCGAGATGAAGTGTTTGGACCCATTGATCATCCAATCCCCGCCGTCACGGACAGCTGTGCATTTCATGCCGCGCACGTCCGATCCCGCATCGGGTTCGGTCATAGCAAGCGCATCCATCCGCTCCCCCCGTACAGCAGGTAGCAGGTAGCGCTCGCGCTGTTCGTCATTGCAGGCCATCAGGATGTTTTGCGGGCGGCCAAAGAAATGGGTAAGCGCCATTGATCCACGCCCCAACTCACGCTCGACCAGTGTGAAATCCATGTGGTTGAGGCCCGCGCCGCCAACTTCTTCTGGAAAGTTGCAGGCATAGAACCCCATGTCGATGACCTTGCGCTTGATCTCTTCCCCAAGCTCGATTGGAACATGCCCGGTGCGCTCGACCTCGGTTTCGTGCGGGTAAATCTCGTTCTCGACAAAGCTGCGAACGGTCGAGACAATCATCTCCTGTTCTTCGGTGAGACCAAACTGCATCGGCATGTTCCCTGTTGTGATTGCTGGATCAGAGCGCGGCTTGTGAAACAAGAGCGTGCAGTGTTAGGCGTTTATCATGCAAGAATGGTCGAAAATCCATGACGCGATGCAGCATGTGGACATCGTTCTGTTTGATCAGTTTTCGAACCATTGCCTTGCGAATTTCATTGAGCCGCTGCGGGCAGCCAACGGGTTCTTGCGGCGAACGGTCTATCAATGGCGGTTTTTCACACTGGACGGCACGCCTGTGTCCAGCTCAAGTGGATTGCAAATTGCACCTCATGACGCTTTGGCAAAGGCGGACGGTACAGCGCTGATGCTTATGCCGTCCTATGGCATTCGCGCATTGGATCGTGACCGTGTCATAGGCACCGTTCGCAGCGCCGCACGGCGATACCCGGTTCTGGGTGGTTTTGACACGGGAAGCTGGCTGTTGGGGCGGGCCGGGCTTCTGGATGGCTATCAAGCAACGATTCACTGGGACATGCTCGATGCTTTTTCGGAGGCATTCCCGGATGTGGATTCTGTGCGTCAGCGCTATGTTATTGATGGTGATCGGGTCACCTGTTCAGGTGCCATGGCGGCCTTTGATTTGGCCAGTAGCCTGATCGCCTCCGCGCATGGACCGCTGGTTTCCATGGAGGTTGCACAGCTTTTCATGTCGCGTGACACGGTGCCGGCACTTCCGGTCCGCGCGCCGGGGCGGACGGTTGGCCGGGCTGTCGCGCTGATGCAAGACCATATCGAGAGCCCACTTCCCATTCCCGAGATTGCGCGCCGTGTTGGCTGTACGCAGAAAACACTGGAACATCGCATGAAAGCCGCGATGGCGGCGACTCCGGCGGCAGTATACCGGCGATTGCGCCTGAACGCCGTTCTGCGCCTTGTGCAGGACACTGATCTGCCCGTGTCGGAAATCGCGGGCAGATGCGGGTACGAGAATGCCAGCGCGATGACGCGGGCCTTCAAAACGGCTTTCGGTCAAACCCCGCACGCCATGCGGCAAGCGCAACCCTAGCCGGGTGTCGGGTCTGACACTGGTTTCGCGCTTTCAACATCCTTTGTCCGTCCTGGGAAGATGCGGCGCAGGGCGACGTAGAACACCGGCGTGAAGAACAGGCCAAGGAAGGTCACACCCGACATCCCGAAGAACACGGCGGTGCCCAGGGCTTGTCGCATCTCGGATCCGGGTCCGGTGGCGATCATTAGCGGCACCACGCCAAGGATGAAGGCAAAGGCAGTCATCAGGATAGGACGCAAACGCAGGCGGCATGCATCAACCGCCGCGTCGATGGGCGACATCCCTTTTTCTTCCTGCGCTTGTTTGGCGAATTCCACGATTAGGATCGCGTTTTTGGCTGACAGGCCCACCAACACGATCAACCCCACCTGCGTCAGAATGTTGTTGTCCATGCCGCGTAGCATCACACCGGACAACGCCGACAAGACCGCAAGGGGCACGACGAGAATGATGGCGAGCGGCAAGACCCAGCTTTCGTAAAGGGCTGCAAGAAAGAGGAATGCAAACAGAACCGAGAAAGCAAAGATGTAGGTTGCCGTGTCACCCTGATTGCGTTCCTGCAACGCCAACTCGGTCCACTCGTAATCCACACCCGGCGGCAGCAGTTGTTCAGCTAACTCCTCCATCGCGATCAGCGCGTCACCTGTGGAAACACCGGGGACGGCACTGCCTTGGATCGGGACAGATACCAGTTGGTTATAGCGCTGCACCAGCGCCGGGCCTGCTGTCTCCACCACCGATACCAATGTTCCCAAGGGTACAAGCGCGCCTGTTGCGGTGCGCACGCGCAGCGTCCGGATATCTTCCTCATCCAACCGGAACTGCTGATCGGCTTGCGCCCGCACTTGGAACAAGCGGCCAAAGGCGTTGAAGTCATTTACATAGGCAGAGCCAAGATTGATCGACAGGGTTTCGAAGATCGCTCCAATTGGCACGTTCAGCATTTGTGCCCGCACGCGGTCAATCTCGAGATAGACTTGGGGCGAGCTGGCCGAGAATGTTGTGAACACACCGGCCACTTTGTCCGATTGCTGGGATGCGCCCATTATAGCGTAGGCACTGTTCAGCACCCGGCGCATATCCGCACTTTCAGTGTCCTGCAGCTGCAACTTGAAGCCGCCACCGGTACCGACACCTCGAACGGCTGGCGGTGCGATGGCGATGATGAACGCCTCTCGGATCACCTGCATACGTCCGAACAACTGACCCACGATGGCGTTGGCATCCAACCCGGTTTCCAGACGTTCTTCGAACGGCGCGAAGGTTGTGAAGATGACCCCTTGGTTGCTGGCATTGGTGAACGTGGCCCCCGAGAAACCGGCGAATGCCACGGCATTTGTGACCCCTGGTGTTTCAAGGGCAATCTCGGTGGCTTGCTTCATAACCGCGTCTGTCCGGTCCAGCGACGCCCCTTCGGGCAATTGCACGACAACGATGGCATAGCCTTGGTCCGCGTCCGGGATGAAACCTGTTGGCACCTGTTCATTGATCCACCATGCGGTACCCAAAAGGCCGGCAAAGGCGACAACTGCAACCGCGATCATGCCCCACGTGCTAACCAGCACCCGGACAACGGCGGCATAACCGCGGGTCACGAAATCAAGTCCGCCGTTGAAGGTGTTCGCAAACAAAACCCCGAGTTGCGACAGCGGATTGCGCGACAGTGAGTTGGTATTCGGTTTCAGAAAAATTGCGGCAAGAGCGGGGGACAGGCTGAGTGAATTGATGCTTGAGATCACGGTTGCCACCGAGATGGTGACGGCGAACTGCCTGTAGAATTGTCCAGTGATCCCGGGCACCAGCGCGGCCGGGACAAAAACCGCGATCAAAACAAGTGTTGTCCCGATGATGGCACTTTGCACCTCGTCCATCGACCGGGCGGATGCCTGCCGGGGGGTCATGCCGTTTCGGATGTTCCGCTCGACGTTTTCCACCACCACGATTGCATCATCCACCACAATGCCGATGGCGAGGATCAGCCCGAACAGTGTCAGAAGGTTCAACGTGTAGCCAAGCGCCAGCATCACCGCGAATGTCCCGATCAGTGACACCGGTATGGCAAGAAGCGGTATGAGGGCCGTGCGCCAACTTTGCAGGAAAACGATGATCACGATGACAACCAACAACACAGCTTCAAACAGTGTTTTGTAGACCGCGTCGATTGAGGCGCTGATGAACTCGGTTGGATTGTAGACGACCTGGTATTCCAGCCCATCAGGGAAGTCTTCCGCCAGTTCGTTCATCGTCGCGCGTATCTCGTCTGCAGTGGCCAGCGCGTTCGAACCGGGCCGTTGGAAAATGCCAAGCGCCACGGCGGGTTTGTTGTTGAGATAGGAGTTGGTGACGTAGGATCTGGCACCGATCTCGACCCGAGCTACGTCACGGACGCGCACAACGCGACCAGAGTCAGAGGCCTTTACGATGACGCGGCCAAATTCCCTTGGATCTTCCAATCGACCTTGGGTCGTGATCGACACCTGAAAGGCATTGTCTGCCGTGTTTGGAGGGGCGCCAAGCGAGCCACCAGATACTTGAACATTCTGTTCTCTAAGCGCATCAACCACGTCGCTCGCCGTAAGACTGAGTGAGGCCAACTTGTCTGGGTCCAGCCAGACCCGTGCCGAAAACTCGCGTTCGCCAAAGATGATCAGATCGCCCACGCCATCCAGACGCACCAGCCTGTCCCGCACCCGCGCGCGAGCATAGTTCGACACATAAAGCTGATCAAAAGTCGCGTCTGGCGACAGCATATGCACAACCATCATCAGGTCTGGCGACGACTTGGTTGTGGTCACACCCAGCGCACGCACCTCTTGCGGCAGGCGAGGCTCGGCGATGGCGACCCGGTTTTGCACCAGCACCTGCGCGGTATCCAGATCAGCGCCCAGCTCAAAGGTGATGGTCAGGCTCATCGTGCCGTCGGCCGTCGCGTACGAGGACATGTACAGCATGTCCTCAACACCGTTGATTTCTTGCTCAAGCGGCGTTGCTACCGTGTTGGCGATGGTTGTTGCATCTGCCCCCGGATACGAGGCGCGCACCACGATCGAGGGAGGGGCAATTTCCGGGTATTGCTCAATCGGCAACTGGTAGTAAGAAATCAGGCCGACAATCGTCATGATCACGGAAACGACGACGGCAAAGATCGGGCGGCTGACAAAGAAGCGGCCCATATCAGTTCTCCGCGATCAGTGGCAGTTCGACTATCTCGGGGTTTACCGTCATGCCCGGACGGGCGGTCACCAGACCATCGATCACGATCGTTTCGGTCCCATCCATGCCTTCGCGCACAACGCGGTACCCATCCAGTCCGGGGCCGGGGCGAATGGGCAGCGGGGTCACCACACCATCAGCATCTATGGTCATCACCAATCGTCGGTTTTGATCTGCGACGATTGCCCTGTCAGGGATCAGGATACCTTCATAAGGTAGTGATCCCGGCACATTCACACGCCCAAACAATCCGGGGGTTAGCAATTCATCCGGGTTTTCCAGAACCGCGCGGACGCGCATCGTCCCAGTTTCGGCATCAATCCTGTTCTCCGAGAAATCAAGGTAGCCGGTTTGAGGCGGGATCTTTGCATCCGACAGCGTCACCTTGACCTCCAACGCGCCGCCGCCTTCTTGCAGGGCAGTGCCGCGCGCGCGTGCATCCCGCGCGTAGGCGAGGAAATAGCGTTCATCAATGTCGAACACGAAATAAATCGGATCGTTTGAAACGATAGAAGTCAGCACGGTCTGGTCCGCAGAAACCAGGTTGCCGGGATCAATCAGCGACCGGTCGATCCGCCCGGACATCGGTGCGCGTATCTCTGAAAACTCCAGATCCAGTTGGGCGAGTTCCAGCGCGGCACGGGCCTCTTCCAGGGCGCCTTGCGCAGCCAGATAAGCCTCGCGTCGTTCATCCAGAACACTCTGCGGGATAGTGCCATTCCCTATCAGCGCCTGTGCCCGCTCCAACTGCTCAGTCGCAAACTCATATGTTGCTTCGGCGACATCAATGCGGGCTTGCGCCTGTCTTAGGGCGGTCTGGAATTGGCGCTGGTCAATTGTGAACAAAAGTTGCCCCGCTTCGACCTGGCTGCCCTCCTTGAAATGAACTTCTTCAAGGTATCCGGAGACACGCGACCTCAGGTCCACTTCGGATCTCGCTTCGAAACGGCCGACAAACTCGTCATCTTCGACAATTGTCTTAACGACGGGTTTTGCCGCCGTCACGGTGGGCGGGCCTTGTTGCGCTGTCGTTGCGGTTCCAAAAACCAAGAGCAAAATGAAGGAGAGTGACGCCAAATTCTTCATGAGAACTGTCCCGGTACTGTGGTCTGATCTGCGCGCCAATACCTCACGTAGGGTTCGCAGGATGCGGATCAACCTGTTCACGCAAAACTAGTAAGCCAAAGCGAGTGCTTTTGAGTCCACAAATTTACACAGTCCGTGTGCACTCGACATGCGTGATGACGCCAAATTCACCACAAGCCACAACTTAGCCTAGCATTGCGCGCAACTTTGGCGGATGCTTGCGGCATTAATTTCATTCTTTTGATCATTGAGCACGCCATGTCATTTCTTCCGTATTCCGTCCAAAAAGCGATCTTTTCGGTTATCGAAGCCATTCCGCTCACGGCCAAACTCGCCAATCGATGGGCGATCAATCGTGTCGTAAATCGCGCCCGGCCGCGCCCGCATCCGCTGAGTACCGAGCGTGACTATGTCTGGTGGGGCGGGCTGACGGATCGCCGTTGGAGCGGGCGGCACCTGCCGCCACGTCCCCGTGCCAATGCCCCAGATCCCGAGGCCTTGGCCGCCCTGTTTCGGCGCAAGGACGGCAAACAGCGTATGTGTCCCAAGTCGACATGCCTGTTTCCGGCCTTTGCACAGTATTTGACAGATGGATTTATCCGCACTGAATCCGAAGACTTGGTCCCAGAGGGCGAAGACCCCAGCCACCGCCTGAAACGCAACACATCAAACCACGAGATTGACCTTTGCCCGCTCTATGGGCGCACCCGTGCGCAGACCTTGGCCTTGCGTCTCCGGTCCGAGGAAAAGGGCCGTAGGGGCCGTTTGGCGTCGCAAATGATCAATGGCGAGGAGTACGCGCCATTCCTTTACAAAGGTGACAAGGTCGATCCACGGTTTGAAGTTCTCGACCCACCGTTAGGTCAGAGCACGCTGGATGACACGCGCCGTGCGACCATCTTTGCCTTTGGTGGCGACCGCGCAAACTCGGTTCCACAGGTCGCCATGCTGAACACCTTGTTCCTGCGCGAACACAACCGCCTCGCGGCCGAGATTGAAGCGGACTACCCAGATTGGGACGACGACCGCGTGTTCGAGACGGCGCGCAATGCAGTGATCGTCATGTTCATCAAGATTGTGGTTGAGGATTACATCAACCACATCTCTCCGCTGCCCTTCAGTCTGCGCGCCGATCCGTCCGTTGCTTGGGATGCGCCGTGGAACAAACCGAACTGGATTACGACCGAATTCAGCCTGCTGTATCGCTGGCATGCGCTGATCCCGGATACCCTGAAATGGGGGAATGAAAAACGCCCGGTACACAGCACGTTTATGAACAATGCGCTCCTGATCGACAATGGCCTGATGTCTGCATTTTCGGGGATCAGCGACACGCAAGCGGCCGAGTTGGGGCCTTGCAACACCGCCGAACACCTCCTGCATATCGAGATCGCGTCGATCAAGCAGGACCGCGACTGCGAACTGGCCAGCTTTTCCGATTATTGCGACTACATGAGCCAGCGTCGGCCTGCGAATTTTGAAGCGATTTCATCGGACCCGGAAGTCGCCGGTTTGCTGTGCAAGTTCTACGACAGTCCGCGCGATGTGGATTTTCATGTGGGTCTTTTCTGCGAAGATCGTGTGCCGAACAGCCCGTTGCCCAGTCTTGTTCTCAAATTCGTGGCGCTTGACGCATTTAGTCAAGCACTGACCAACCCATTGTTGTCGCGCCATGTGTTCAAACGCTCGACGTTCTCCGGACCGGGATGGCGTGCGATCAATCGGACAGAAACGCTGCGCGATGTGGTGGATCGCAATGTCGCTGGTGGGGTCGGGGACACGTTTATCGGGATGACCCGGCCAACGTGGACGCCTGAGTGACCAGCCGGAAGGGCAGATTTGGCGCAAGTGGCGCTTGCGCCAGTTGTGCCATGTGCCAGGCCAACACAAGGTTACTGGACAGGACCGGCATGTCGCGCGTGGCTTCAATCGTCGGGATAGCGGTCAGTGTGCGCAGGTTGGTGCAGGACAGAAACAGAGCATCCATTTCTGTGCCTGAGCCAAGGTCTTGCGCCGCATCGATGAGCGATTGTGCCGTGATGCGGACCACCCGTTCTTCGATGGGTTCATCGAAGCTGGCAAAGACCACAACGTTTATCCCGGCTTCGGCCAGAACGGTGCGCAACGTGTCTGACACGCTTTCGATATACGGGCTTAACAGGCCAAGGCGTGTGATGCCCAGATGCCGACAGGCGGCGATCAGTGCGGTGACTGGATCGGTTACGTGGGGCGTATCTACGCCCGCTTGCACGAGATTGGCGATATTGTCTGCCCCGATTTCAGCCGTGCCAGAGGTGCAAGCATAGGCGACGCAGGCCATCTTTGCGCCACGTGGCAGCAATGTTGCGGCATCAGTCAGGGCGCCGGCCATGTCGCGCAATGTATCTGGGGTCACGGACGTGCCGGATGGCACCCTGCTGACCATGTATTCGACATCCCTGTGCATCAGGACGCGCATATCTTGCTCAATCGTCTCATCCGCCTGCAGGACGATCAGTCCAAGCTGTGTGGGGCGCGCGTCGTCGATGGTGTAGGGGACGCTCATTCCAGTACCCGAATGGAGTGACCTTGGGGCGAGGAGAGCCATTCCGCGCCGGTTTCCCGCACTACAATATTTTCCTCGTGCACCATGATGCGTCCATTGCCCATAGTCACCGAAGGTTCCAGTGTGAGCACCATGCCCGGCGCAAGTGGAGTGTGATCCGCCGGGATGATCGACGGCCATTCGGTCAGCTGCATGCCCAACCCATGTCCCAACCGTCCGGCCTCCATCGCATCGCCTCCCGGGTTGACGACGCTGTTCATTGCGTGAAAAACGTCCGAGATCACGGCGCCCGGACGGGCAGTTTCAAACCCCGCTTGCGTGGCATCGATCAATTGCGCGTGGGTATTCCGTACCTCGGTACTCGGCTTGCCGATGCTGAAATTGCGATCAAAGTCGCAAAAATAACCATCATGAACCAGACCGGTGTCCAGCATCAGAACGTCACCCTGCTCCAAAGGTGCATCCGTCGCAGGTGAGATCACGTCGCCATATCCGCCCTGATCTGACGCCCCGGCCAGATACGGCACCCAATCGGCCCCTTCCTCGAGGCACAGCATCTGGAACTGGCGAAACACAGTCGACAGGGGCATGCCAGTTCGGGCGATTTCGGGCACGCGATCAAAGGCACAATCCGCGATATGTGCCGCATGCCGTATTTTCGAAATCTCGGCCTCGGATTTGACCAGCCGCAAGCGCCGCGTGATCTGTGCATCACTCACCAACCCGCGCGGCCCGAGCTTTTGTTCCAGGGCATCCAGATTGCCCAAAGGCATGCGCACATGGCTTTCCATCGCATCGGCGATTCCGACACTCCCGTCGGAGGGCGTGTGTTCCAACAACGTGTCGGCCAACAGCCCAATGCCGTCATCATCATAGTCCGGGGCCTGCCACGTCCGAATGTCCGTGATCCACGTCTGTCCCATCAGGTGTTTGCCAATGGATGGGATGACGGCGATCGGCGCGCCATTTGACGGCAGAACAACGAACCATGGGCGGGTCGGGCTTTCCCAGAACCGCGTGAGAAAGCCAGTGTAGTACCTGATCTCCGGCTCTGTCGTGAGCAAAAGGGCGGAGAGACCGGCGACTTCCATCATCGACTGTGCCTTGCGCGTCCGTTCTGCGAATTCGGCAGATGGGAAACCGCGGGCAGGCGTCATCATTCCGAGGTCTCTTCGCTGAGGATCAGAAGCACACGTGACGCATCTGTCAGGCCCAATGCATCGCGATGTGGCGCGCTCGCCAGCAATGCAGAAAGCCCAGCCGCACCTGAGGGTGTAGATGCCAAACCAACTTCGGCCGATACTGCGCTGCCGAAGGCACCTTCATTCTCCGAAATCAGAACATAGTCATTTGCATCTCGAGCCAACCCCTTAAGCGCGATCAGTGACGGCTCCTTGCAATCGAGCCGACCCATGTCTGAACTTGGGCCCTCTGTCACTTGTGGCGCGCCCGCTTGTATCGAAGCGAACAGGGCGGGAGCCACGTCAGGTTCCACCACGATGATCCGGGGTGTTTGTCCCCACGCTTCTCTCGCATATGCCGCACAGGCTGCGGCCAGCCCGCCAACGCCTGCCTGCAGGAAGATGTGGGTAGGCGCATCCATGGCCGCAACGGTTTCCTGCATCAACACGGTGTACCCTTCCATCAGCCGATGCGGAATGTCGAAGTAGTCGGGCCATGAACTGTCGGACAGAAGTGTCCACCCGTTTGCATCTGCGGCACGCGCCGCTTCGGCCATACTGTCCTCGTAGACCGGGCCGTGGCGCCGGACACCCGCATCAAAACTGCGGAGGCGGTCGGCAAACGCCTCGGGCACAGTTTCGGCAAGATAAATAACTGCCTTCGCACCGAAGGCTTGCGCACCCGCCGCGACTGACAAGCCGTGATTGCCTGCGCTGGCAGTCACGTAAGTTCGCCCAGCCGCAACTCCCTCTTCTGCATCGCAGGCAATCACGTAAGCCGCACCCAAGGCCTTGAAGCTGCCCAACCCCATACGACTCCGTTCGTCCTTGATGCGGACCTCGGCAACACGCACCCTCTCCGCCAGCGCAGGCGAGGACACCAATGGTGTTGGTGCCGCTGCTGGACAACGCAGCAGCAAGCGTGCCGGATTGTCCGCGTTCACGCTTGGAACAGGAACGTCAGGCAGCGCAGCAATAGCCGCTTCGGCTTGGGTGTCGGTACGGGCAAGATGTTTCATGCCCAATCGCTATCAGGTGCTGCAGCCGATGCTAAACGGAATCGCGACATTACACGGTGCCGATGCGGCGAATGCTGTATTTTTGTGGAAGATGGCTGTGCACGCAGTCCGGAGCTAGCCAATCTCTACACAAGAATTCCCATAAACCGCGAAAATACAGGGAAAGTGAAGGTTTCAGTGGTGTTTGGCCCCAACTTGCGGTGGTTTTGCCGAAGAATACAGCGTTATCGGTCCGATTCCCCTACGTCGGTGAGCAGGGAAAACTCCTGTGGCGAACAGTGAATCAACTGGTCAGAGTAGTGAAGCCGCATTGCGACTGAGCTCAGCGGTATCTTGACAAAGTTGCTGATCATTGCGTGAAGCCGACATTCGGGCTCAATGCAGCTAGCGGCTGGTTTGAGCCCAACAAGTCAGTTGCTGCTACGCAGAAGATCGACTGATTTAAGCTATGCGGAAAGGTTGTTTAGTAATTTCTCGTCTCATGGATGATTTTCCATTTTGTCATTGGGAGGCGCGGCAAGCCACTCTGCAAACACCCTCTTTGGACGGGCTTCGCCCTCCTGTCCTTCCCCCTTAAAACTGGGCCAGTACACTGGGCCCAGAAGGTGGACATT
>NZ_JBYNDP010000008.1:0-67146 GCF_059783535.1 Tateyamaria sp.
TGCCCTGGACAACGCCGCCATGCACCTGCCCTTCGGCCAGCATCGGGTTGATAAGGTTACCAAAATCGTCAACAACCGCATAGCGATCGACGGTCACAACGCCCGTGTCGGAATCGACAACAACTTCTGTAACATGACAGCCATTGGGGAAGCTGCGCGCCTCGAGCGTCGTGCGCTGTTCGTGCACCAACAGGTCCTCGCGACCCTTCTCGCGGGCCATGTCGGCGACCTCCAACATCGTGGGCGTCATGTTCGAACCCTCGATCCGGAATTGCTCATCATCAAAGGAAATTTCGGATGCTGGTACTCCTTCTTCCTCGCTCAAAAAGGCTACGAACGCTTCGGTCATCGCCGATACCGTCGCCAGCGTTGCGGTGTTCTGTACTGTCACGGAGCGGGACCCGCCGGTTCCACCACCCTGCTTGATGCGGTCGCTGTCACCCTGCACTACGTCGATTACATCGACCGGAATCCCCGTCTGATCAGACAGGAACTGGGCATAGACAGTTTCGTGCCCCTGCCCGTTCGATTGGGTCCCGACATAGATGTTCACACGGCCCTCATCCGCAAACTCGACCTTTGCACTCTCGGCAGGATCACCGAGAATACTTTCGATATAGTAACACAGGCCCAGACCGCGCAGGCGCCCCTCTGCCGCATCGGCAGCTTTGCGCGCGGCGAAACCGGGGATATCCGCCTCCGCCTCTGCACGGGTCAGCACCTTATCGAAATCACCCACATCATAGGTCTCGTCCACAAGCGTTTTGTAAGGAAACTGATCCGGCCTGATGAAGTTGATGCGGCGCAGCTGAAGCGGATCCACGCCCAGTTCACGGGCCGCCCGGTCCATCGCCCGTTCCAGAATATAGATCGCCTCGGGCCGCCCGGCCCCACGATAAGCATCCACCTGCGTGGTGTTGGTGTAATAGCCAACGGACCGCAGATGCGCCGCTGGCATGTCATAGACACCGGTCAACACTCGGGAAAACAACTGTGTCTGAATGAACTGCGCATATTGCGAGTTGTAGGCACCCATATTCGCTTCGGTGAACACGCGGTAGCCGATGATGCGGTGGTTTTCGTCAAAGGCCAGCTCGGTCAACGAGGTCAGGTCGCGCCCTGCATTGTCGGACAGCATCGCCTCGGTCCTTTCGGATATCCAGCGTACAGGGTGCTTCAGGTCGCGCGCGGCGTAGGCAACCACGAAATACTCGGGGTACATGAACGCCTTCATGCCGAACCCGCCGCCGGTGTCCGGGTTTGTCACTCGAATGTCGTCCTCGTTCATGCCCAGCGCTTTGGACAAGGCCCCCTTCGGGCCCCACACGCCCTGCCCATTGATGGCCACATGCAGCCTGTCGCCCTCGGACTCCGCGTAACAGCCGCGCGGTTCCATCGAACTAACGATGATACGGTTGTCACTGACATCCAACGACATCACACGTGCCGCCTTAGCAAAGGCCGCATCGGTCGCGTCCTTGTCACCCAGCGCCCAGTCGTAGGCCACGTTGTCAGCCACGCCCTCGTGTACAGGCTCGCCACCCGCCGCCATATCCATCTTGGCAGGCAGGTCATCGTAGTCGAGCATGATCAACTCGGCCGCATCCCGCGCCTGCGCCAGCGTCTCGGCCACTACAACAGCCACCGGCTCGCCCACAAAGCGCAAACGGTCCCGCGCCAGCACCGGCCGCTCCGGGCTCGCCCCATCGGATCCATCGCTGTTTTTCACGATCGCCGCGGGCATCGCCACGTTCATGCCCGCCGCCTCGAGGTCCGAAAGGGTATAGACGGCGCACACGCCGTCAGCTTCACGGGCATCGGTCACATCAAGTTCGGTGATGACTCCGTGGGCGACAGGCGAGCGAAAAACAAAAGATTGCAACGCGTTGGCAGGCGCAATGTCATCCACATACCGGCCTTCGCCAGTCAGAAACCGCACATCCTCGCGGCGTTTCACGGGCTGGGATTTACCAAACTTTTCCATGGGAGAACTCCTGTCTGCCTGAGGGCATTGTCACCGGCGAACCTATCGCGTGCACGCGCAGTGTCCAGCACCAGTTACGACGTGGACTTGCCTGCATCCGGCACCGTTGGTGCGGTTGCCCGAGGGCCGACATCGCCGACCCACCATGTACGGCCTTTGCTGTCCCGAAACAGCTCAATCTGCGATCCCGGCGGATACATGAGGCAATGCGCCTTGGAAGAGGATGACATGCTGCGCCCTTCGCCACCGCTTTCAGTGCGCCATACCAATTGATAGCTACGTCCGTTCTTATGCTGATTGCTGTCGATATGGGTGACAATCCCACGCTCTGACCGACCATAGCGTCGGGCACGCATGGCCTCGACCGCCGGGCGCGCTGTCCACCAAAAGCTCCCCAACGCCAGCACACCAGCAATCAGCGATATCCAACGCGCGGTTTGCCCATCGTCCCAGGTTTCACTGATCGTGAACTCAACGCGACGGGGCCGCGATGGCAAGTAGCGTACATCATGCTGTGCCCCGACACGTGAAACGTTAAAGAAAGCACGCGACACCCGGCGTTCAATCTCGACCGGGCCATCCGCAGTCTCATAGCGGATGCTGACATAGTAGTCGGTTTTGGTGCGGTCGTTCGTCTGCCTTTTCGCGGTGCGCCGATCCACGACGTCACCAACCACAACAACGCCACGGGAATCAAACTCCAGCCCTGCACGCAATGAATTGAAGCTGGACAACCCCACAATGATCGCAAACACCCCAACCGCAAACGGGAGAAATGCGCCATTGCGCCACCAAATAATCAGAAAGCCGGGAGCGGGCCCGTTCGTGTGATCACTCATTACACACACCTATCCCGGTCCGCAGGTCGTCAAAAGCCCTTTCCGTTCCGCCATTGGTTAGAGAGACAATGGCCATGCCCCTCATTCACAAGAATAACTCGCGTTGCGGCTTGCCGCGTCCACAAGAAAACGGGCCGACCCGGGAATACCCCGGATCGGCCCTTTGCTTCAGTCCGTCAGCCGGACGATGTCCCGCATCAGCCCCTCGGCCCCGTTGTGCACGGTCAGCCGTTCGACCTTGCCGGCAATCGTCTCCAGCGCTTCCAGCTCTTTCAGCCGCAGCATGACGGGATGCTCCGCCATCACCTTGGCAGTGTTGAGCAGCGACCTTGTGGCGTTCGTTTCCTCCCGCCGCCGGATCACGTTGGCCTCGGCCTCTTTCTGGGCCGCGACCACCTGGTTCAGGATGTCCCGCATCTCGCCGGGCAAGATCACGTCCTTCAACGCGATCTCCCCCACTTCGATGCCAAGACCAGCCATCTCCGACCGGACCTGCGCCGCAGCCTCAGCGCTCACCGACACTTTGTCAGCCAGCACCTCGTCGAGCGTCAGCGCCCCAAGAGTTTTCCGGAACGCCAACTGCAGCGACAGGTGCAGCGCTCCGACAAAGTCCTTGGCCTCGGCCACCGCCCGCATGGGATCACTCACCCGGTAATCAGCCGACAGGTTCACCCGCAGCGACACCCGGTCCCGGGTCAGAATCTCCTGCCCGCCGACCTCATGGGCCTGCCACCGCGTGTCCACCAACTTGACCACATGCTTCCGGCCCAGCATCCAGAACCAGTGCGTGCCCGCCGACACCTGCCGCGTCACCACCCCGTCGACCGACAGGATGCCCACGTGACCGGCCGAGACCTCGGTCGAGGTCAGCGCCCGGGTCAGACCTGACCGCATCAGCCGCTGTGCCAGAGCCAAAGGCACTTCGTGCCCATCCGACAGATCAATCCTATCGACCGTCCAGGGCCCCGCATCGGTCCAGACAAAGGTCCGGTGCTCGGGTGTCACCACCTCGAACGCCCGACCATCCCGGTTCAGGATAGCCACCTCGTCCGCGCCAGTCCGCACCGCAGTCAGATGCGCCTCAACCAGATCGGGCCGCGTTTTCACAAGCGCGTCGATGTAGTCCGACTTGAAATGAGGATCCGACATGTCGAACCGCAGTACGTCGGTGTTGCGCCGTGCAATACCGTGCCGTCCAGGGCCCAGAATGGTGTCAAACCGGCCCTTGCGCGTCACCAGCGCCCGCTCGGTTTCTGTCAGGGTCAGCATCCGCCGGCCCATCACAAAATCTATAACTGTCATGTCGTGTCTCCTTCATATCTTTCGGATCATCGTCGTCGCAAAGCGCGAACTCCTTTTTGGTGTCAGGGGGTTGCAGCCAGAGCGGCTGACAGGTGTGAAGCCCAACAAAGGGCAGGAAAGACCCGGAGCCGCCCCGCGCCAAAACCGAAGGTGGAGCCGGAGCGAGCGGACGCCGCAGCGCGGATCGGGGCATGGGGTATATCGAAATCCACCCGGCCCGGATCGGCACGTCGAACGTCATCAACCCCGCGCCCGACCACCGGTCAGAGCAGGTGCGGACCCTTTGGCATGACCACGCAAGCGACCAAGCCGCGAGGTCCGCCCCTGCTGGGGCAACCCCGGATCCGAAAATGGTGAAGCCCTCACAGGCCCCGATGGGACTCGAACCCAAAGTGTTTCCACTTTACCCATGGTCGTTGTGGCGGGACTCGAACCCGCTACCAATAGATTACAAATCTACTGCTCTACCGATTGAGCTACACATCGTGCGTGGACCTAAACCACGTCCCTTGGTCAACCCGGCCCTGGCATACGAGGTCGGCAGCGCCGCCCGCACCGGAAGAGTGATCACCTCTTGCCGCTAGGGTCCGACCTGAACTGTCGGGAGGCGCTGTATCGGCGGGGCCGAGGATTCGCTCAACAGCGGAAATGACGCTTGGGAAACTCTGTGGCACCAGCGCAACAATATTGCGCACTTGCGCAATAAATGAAAAGACCCACATCGGAGTGAAGAGGCAATGCGTCGGGAAGGATCGGGTTGAACGCCATAAGATTTCAAAAGCAATCAAGGGCAGCCATCCCGGAATCACGCGACATGGGGACACGCAGAAGAAACAGAGCAGCGAGGCCGTCGTCAGAGTGTTCGGCCGTGTCTCAGGCAAGCCGTTCCGCACCTGCCCATTGCTTGAAACTTGTCCATAAGGCCACATGGCCTTGCGGACAAAAAGACCCGACCCACTCCGGATTGAGCAAACAGGACATGCAACATGGCAAAAAGTTTCAACCCACCACATGTCTGGAGCCCGTTTGGTGCGTTTTCTCAATCCGTCATCTCGGGTGACGGAAAGACGATCTTCCTCAAGGGACAGGTTGCGCTCGACCCTGACGGTCAGATTGTGGGTGACGGGGATATGGCGGCCCAGGTGGCGCAAGTCCTGCGCAACATTGCCGCCATCCTTGACTCGATGGGCGGAAAGATGAACGACATCGTGTCACTTCAGCAGTTCACGACGGACATTCAGGCGTTCATGGCGTGCGGCGAGGTTCGGGCGATGTTCTTTGAAGCACCTTTTCCGGTCACCACCACACTGGAAGTGTCATCGCTTTATGATCCAAGGCTGATGGTCGAGATTACAGGCCTTGCCGAAATCCCGCTGGATCGCTTTGTGATGCCTGAGGCGGCACAAGAGAAACACCGATAAAGCGGCTGAAAGCGCGCGTTGGAATTCAGCATCCAACGACGCACCAAGCCGGCGCACCGAGGTGCTTACCACCTCGGTCTTTGAACACATGCGCCAGCTTTTGCATTTGGGCCGCGACGGCATTGATGCGCCTCCGCTCCGCCCCTATCCTGCGCAGACATGAGACTGTTTCTTATTCATGGCGCGCCCGCCACTGGTAAGCTGACGGTTGCGCGAGCGCTGGCATTGCTGACCGGCTCACCGCTCGTTGACAATCATGCGGCCATCGATATCGCGAAAATGGTATTCGGTTTCGCTGCGCCGGGTTTTTGGGACCTCGTGCATGATCTTCGTGTCACAACGTTGCGTGGCGCTGCGAAAGCTGAAGTGCCGCGGCTCATTACAACTGCCGCATACAGCCATCCCGAGGACGCCCCCCTTGTGAGCGATTATGAACGCGCGATTCAGGAATATGGAGGCGTGCTCGTACCCGTTCATCTCTTTTGTTCCGAAGATACTTTGATGTCTCGCGTATCTGCACCTGAGCGTGCGCAAAGGGGAAAGATCGCCAGTCCCGAAACCCTCAGGACCTACCTCGACAACAACAGCTTTACGGCAATAGCGCGAGACAACTGCCTGAGCCTGTCCACAGAGAAGACAGCGCCTGCGGAGACTGCCGCCAAGATTGCGCGGCACTTTCAAATACCGATCAAAGCCGAAAACTAGTTTCGTGGATGGCCCGGCCGTAGACGCGGCACGCATGTAAAATACGTCATGCCAGTGCGGCATTCAGTGATGTTGACCCATCGCTGTATGGCCGGAGTAGCGTCCAAACAGCACATCGTTTGGAACTTACCGCCAACATCCCGAAGTCAATCCGTTTGCAATCGCGGCATCACACCTCAGTCTTTGAACACGGGTGCCCGCTTTTGCATTTGGGCTGCAACAACCTCCATTTGTTCGGGCGTGCCCATCAGACCTGCTTGCGCCCGGCTCTCTTCCAAAAGGATGTCATCAGGCTCGTGCGTCTCGGCATATCCTATCAGGGCCTTGGCGGCGCGCAGGGCAGCTGGTGATTTCAGCGTCAATGCCTCAGCCAATTCCATAGCCGCCGCCAGCGGATGATCTGCCAATTCGGTGACAAGGCCCAAAGCCTCGGCCTTTTCGGCGGCAACCGGTTCAGCCGTGTAGGTCAGTCTGCGCATCACGTCAGACCGCAACAGCCGTGGCATCAGAACCATGCCGCCCATATCAGGCACGATGCCCCATTTCATCTCCATCACCGCAAAGCGCGCATCTGGTGCGGCAATTCGGATATCCGCGCCCAGCGCCAATTGCATACCGGCGCCGAAACACACGCCGTGCACGGCAGCGATGACGGGCATGGGCAGCCGGGTCCAGATCATCGACACCTCTTGCCACTGGTTCGTAGTGCCATTCCCATGGGTGCGCGGCATCATCAACTCGACCGGGTCCTTGCCAATCATGGCGCCGAGGCCGCCGATGTCGATGCCCGCGCAGAACCCTTTGCCCTCACCCGAGATCACGCAGACACGGGCCGTGCTGGCCGCGACCTCGTTCCCGGCGGCGATAATCCCATCGATCATGGCCTGGTCGACCGCGTTCATCTTGTCGGCGCGGGTCAGGCGGACATGGGCGATGTGGTTTTCGTAGGTGACAGATACGCGATCAGACATGAGCAATCTCCTTTGTACTCAGAGAACCGCAAACCGGCGTGAGGCACCAGCAGAACGTAAGGGCATTGCCCGTCATGGCGTGCCGCGCTACCCCTCGGACCATGACCGATCTTCGCCTGACACCGCTCGCCGCCAGCCTGCCCTCTACCGTGCCCTTTGTTGGCCCCGAAGCGCAGGAGCGCGCGCGTGGCGCAACCTTCGCGGCGCGATTGGGGGCCAATGAAAGCGTGTTTGGCCCTTCGCCCAAAGTGGCCGAGGCCATGGCCGCGGTGGACATCTGGAAATATGGTGATCCGGAAAACCACGATCTGCGGCAGGCGCTTGCCGCGCATCATGGCATCAACGCGCAACATATCATGGTCGGTGAAGGGATCGACGGTTTGCTGGGTTACCTCGTGCGGCTGTTCGTTGGGCCGGGTGATCACGTGGTGACATCGCTGGGGGCGTACCCAACCTTCAACTACCACGTCGCAGGCTATGGCGGCACGCTGCACACCGTCCCCTATAAAGACGATCACGAGGATCCCGAAGCCCTGTTTGCAAAGGCGGCTGAGACCGGTGCGAAGCTTGTCTACCTTGCCAACCCGGACAACCCGATGGGCACATGGCATGATGGCGCGGTTCTGGAACGCGCGCTGGATACGGTGCCAGGCGGTTGCGTGCTGGTGTTGGACGAGGCTTATATTGAATGCGCGCCGCATGGCACGGCACCGGAGATTGATCCCGCCGACCCGCGTGTGATCCGCATGCGCACTTTCTCAAAAGTCTATGGCCTTGCCGGGGCGCGTGTTGGTTACGCCATTGGGGCGGCCCCCTTGATTGATGCGTTCAATAAGGTGCGCAACCATTTCGGCATGAACCGCGCCGCCCAAGCTGGCGCCTTGGCAGCCCTACAGGATCAATCCTATCTGGCTCACGTGCAGGAGCAAATTGGCGCAGCGCGGGACCGGATTGCCCGGATTGCAAGCGATGACGGGCTGAGGACCCTGCCCTCGGCCACCAACTTTGTTACCATCGATTGCGGCGCCGACGGTGTTTTTGCCAAGGCCGTGCTGGATGGTTTGATTGCGCAAGGCATCTTTGTGCGCATGCCCTTTGCCGCGCCGCAAAACCGTTGCATCCGGGTCAGCTGTGGCACAGCTGAAAATCTCGATGCCTTTGCGGCCGCGCTCCCAACCGCTCTCAATGACGCGAGAAAGGGCTGACAGGGTCGATTGCCGCATTATAGTCGAGGGTGAGGACCCGGAGGCTGCAATGGACGATCACAACATCGGAACCGCGCCCAACTACACAAACGCCTGCATCGTGATGTTCGGGGTGAACATCACATGGATCCTGGTTGCGATCTGGGCCATCTGGGGTCTGATTGCCGCGATGCTCCTGGGGCTTGGCGTGAACCACCTGATTGAGCGCGGCAGGGTCTGGGCCGCGCGGCGGCAGGCCGCATCCATCCGGCGGGGCAAACAGGTCTGAACAGCGCAGTGACTATGCCCCCGATCTTTTGAGTTCGACGATCATTTCGGGGCTGCTTTCGTCAAACGCCTCTCCGGCCCAGTTCCCATGCACCGTGTGAACAAACAGGCCCGCGCGTTCGGCCAACGATTTGATCGCCGGCAACGTGAGGAAGCGGAGACAGCTTTGCGTCGACCCCACCTCTTGGCCGCTGTTGACCGTGTATGTTTCTGAAAAAGTGACGTACTCACCGTCAACCGCGTAGACGTCATGCGTGACCTGCAGGCGACGCCCGTCTGCAAGTGCAATCGGTGGCCCGGCTTGGTCCGGTGTCCAGCGCGTCCATGGTTTGACCGATGGGTTGCGCGTTTCAAACCAGAATGACGCGCGTGCTGGCAGGCGCTGGGCAACGTTTTGAAACAGGTCCACGATTTGATCGTCGTGCAGCAGACATTGAAAGGCGTGGCCGGTCATGACGGCAGCATCGAAGGACGTGTCGTGATCCAAATCGGATACCTCGCCAATCACCCAGTTTACCTTGTCCGCCCCGGATTTGGCGCGTGCGGCTGCGATCATTGCGGCGGCTGGGTCGATCCCAGTGACGGTATAGCCTGCGGCAGCAAGATCGACGGCGAACGTTCCTGTCCCACATCCAATATCAAGGATGCGGCACGGCGGGTTGGGCAGCCGCGCGTGGTAAAAATCAAAATCGTCCCGGGAAGCGTTTACCGTATCATACAGCGCGACGAGCGCCTGGTCCTTATAATGTTCATCCATTTACGCCGGCCTTTCGCCCATGTGGCTTACCATACGTGCTGGCGTTCAACCCTCGGCAATCACTTTGGCCGCAGCCTCCAATGCGCCGGAACCGTGCGGCACACTGAGTGCGGACAGCCCGGCCTCGATCCCGCCGAGCAGGCCCATGATCATATGCCCGTTCACATGCCCCATATGGCCGAGGCGGAAGAAGCCGTGCCATGCCGGGTCGCCCGGTGGGGCCATGCCCAGACCGATCCCCAATGTCAGCCCGAGATTTTGTTCGGTCCAATCGCGCAGCGCCGTGGCGTGCGGGCTTTCCAAACGCAGTGCGGTTACGGCGCAGCTTCGGTTGACACGATCCGCCACGTTCAGCTCCAGTGGCCCGCCCTCACCCCACGCCTCGCACGCGACCCAGATTGCGCGGGCAAGCTGACCATGGCGCGCCCAGATCGCCTCCATCCCCTCGGCGTGGATCATGTCCAGTGCGGTACGCAGACCATAGAGGTGATGCGTAGGAGCAGTGCCGTTCCAGTACATGAAAAATTCTTCGGGGTTGGCGCGCGGAGACCAGTCCCAGTAGCAGCTGACGCGCGGCATGGCATTGCGCACTGCGTCGGCCTTGTCGTTGAAGAAGACGAACGACATGCCTGGCGGGACCATCAGCCCCTTCTGGCATCCGGCCACCATCACATCGACGCCCCAGGCATCCATCTGAAATGCGTCGCAGCCCAGTGACGCAATGCAATCCGCCATCAACAACGCGGGATGTCCAACCTCATCCATCAAGGCGCGCAATGCGGCGACGTCGTTGCGCACCGAGGTCGATGTATCGACATGCACAGCCAGGATCGCCTTGATTTTGTGCGATGTATCCGCGCGCAATGCGTCTGCAATCTGTTCCATGTCCCATGGCGCCCGCTTGCCGAAATCAAGGATTTGCGTGTTTACGCCGAGGCCCTCGGCCATGTCGGCCCATCCATGCGCAAAACGGCCCGTTGCAGGCACCAGTACGGTGTCACCGGGCACAACCACGTTGGCGAGAGCTGCCTCCCACGCGGCATGACCATTGCCGATGTACATTGCGACATGGCCTTCGGTGCGGGCGACGGCCTTCAGATCGGGCACCAGGCTGGCTGCGATGTCCACGATCTCGCCCGCGTAAATATTGGGCGCTGCCCGGTGCATTGCCTGCAAGACCGCGTCTGGCATCACCGAGGGCCCGGGAATAGCCAGATACTCGCGTCCCGAACGACCTTTGGATGCTGATGTCATGAATGCTCTCCGCCATGTAATTGACTGGCGCACCGTAGCGCCCAGCATCCCCGCGTCAATCAGTCTGCTGCGCTTGCCCCGCCGCGCCCGCCGCGCTAGAGCTTCCACCCAACGTCCCTTACCGGAGTGCGGCGTAACGCCGACAGACACCACGCGTGACAGAGACCAAAGCCTCCTTCACCCCTACCGAAGACTCTCGCGAGCTTCTGCGCTGGATTTGGCGTGGATATCTCAAGAAACACACCGGCCTCATGAGTGTGGCCGTTCTGTTCATGTTGATCGAGGGCTCCATGCTGGGTGCGCTCAGCTACCTCATGCAGCCTATGTTCGATCAGGTTTTTGTGGCAGGAAACTCGGGCATGCTGGTCTGGGTAGGTGTCTTTGTTATCGCAATTTTTGTGGTGCGCGCCACATCCTCCGTCATTCAAAAGCTAATCCTGACGCGCGTGGCGCTTAAAACCTCAGCCGCGTTGCGCATGGACCTTCTGGATCGGATCATGTTGCAGGACGGCGCCTTTCACCAATCACATCCACCCGGTCACCTGATCCAACGGGTGCAAGGCGATGTTGGCGCCGTCGGCAATGTCTGGCGGGCAATCATCACCGGTGCAGGCAGGGATTTTTTGGGCCTCTTGGTACTTTTGGGCGTCGCGATCAGTGTTGATCCAATCTGGGCAATGCTGGCGCTGATCGGTATCCCCGTTCTGGTGCTGCCGGCGGGAATGGCCCAACGCTATGTACGCAAACAGGCACGTAAGTCGCGCGATCTGGGTGCTGGCCTTTCGACCCGTTTGGATGAAGTCTTTCACGGGATTGTTCAAGTCAAGTTGAACGCGCTCGAATCCTACCAGGCGCGCCAATATCGTGGACTTACCAATCGGTTTATCAGAACCCAGACGCGAACCGCATTTGGCGGGGCCGCCATCCCGGCTATGATAGACATCATCTCAGGCGTCGGGTTCATGGCTGTGATCCTGTATGGCGGCTCCGAGATCATCTCGGGCGACAAGACCATCGGTCAGTTTATGACATTCTTTACCGCAATGGGTTTTGCCTTTGACCCGATGCGCAGACTTGGGGCGATTTCAGGCCTGTGGCAAACGGCTGCGGCGTCTATCGAACGGGTAAAAGAATTGATGGACACGCCGCTGGTGTTGACGTCGCCACCGAATGCCAAACCCGCACCAGTTGGCATTCCGGAAATCCGCCTCGAGAACGTCGAGCTATCTTATGGCGAAGCACCGGTTCTGCGTGGTGTTTCCTTAACCGCCAAGCCGGGCAAGATAACCGCGCTTGTGGGCGCATCAGGTGCCGGGAAATCAACGGTCTTCAACGTGCTGACACGGCTCATTGATCCGGGGGCTGGAACCGTCTTGATCGGTGGCACGCCGACGATCGAAATGGACCTTGAAGCGTTGCGCGGTCTTTATTCTGTGGTGACACAAGAAGCGCTTCTGTTTGACGAAACACTGCGGGAAAACATCTTGCTTGGGCGCACAGACGTCAGTGACGAGCGCTTGAAGGAAGTGCTAGATGCTGCCCATGTCACCGACTTCGTTGAAAAGCTGCCCGATGGCTTGGAAACACATGTCGGCCCACGGGGATCGGCGCTGTCTGGAGGGCAGCGGCAACGGGTGGTGATTGCGCGTGCCCTGCTGCGCGACACGCCCGTCCTGTTGCTGGACGAAGCGACTTCGGCGCTTGATGCGCAATCCGAAAAAGTGGTTCAAGACGCGCTCGACCGGTTGTCCGCGGGGCGCACGACACTGGTGATCGCGCACCGCCTTTCGACGATCCGCAGCGCAGATCAGATCGTCGTCATGGATCGCGGTGAGGTTAAGGACACAGGCACACATCAGGAACTGCTGGAGCGCGGGGGCATTTACGCAGATCTCTACCGCTTGCAGTTCAAGGATGGAAAAACGATCATCGACGCGCCGCTGTCTGACGTGCTGGGCGATCAGGACGAGAACAACGCATCAAAGGGACTGTTCAGGCGGCTGAGGTCACGACTGTTCGGCTAACGTCGATAGGCCGCCGCCAGCACCTCTGGATCAGTACCCGTTAGATATCGGAACAACGTCCAAAGGTTTCGCGCCCCACGGCGGACCCAACCTTGACGGTGGTATTTCTCGGCACTGGTTACAGCTGTCGCCTCAAGGCGGACAAGCTGTCCACGCAAAGCACGGGCCAGCGCAACATCTTCCATCAGAGGAATGTCTGCATAGCCCCCCACATGCGCGTAAAGATCGCGGCGGATCAACAGGCCCTGATCTCCATATGGCAATCCAAAAAACCGGGCACGCAGATTAGCCCACGCAGCAACTGCGCCGCCACCCTGATCAAATCGCAGCTTGAAATACGCCGCATCTCGTCGGCACAGATGGGCGGATACCGCCTCTGCCCAGCCCCCCAATAGCATAGTATCTGCATGCACGACGAGGAACCATTCGGCCCGCGCGGCCTCGCATCCACGGCGTAGCTGCCCACCACGTGACGGCGGGCCATTCACGATGTTTGCACCCCAAGCATCCGCCAGCTTCAGCGTGTCATCTGTCGATCCGCCATCGCTGACAATCAACTCGGCAATCAAACCGCCATCCACGCCCTCTATCAAGGCAGCAAAGGTCGGACCGAGTGCAGCCTCGGCATTCAGTGTGGGAACGATGACAGAGATCGGCGCAGGCACTTCGGCCCCTTTCGGATGGAGTTCGCGCTGCTATATGACAAGAGGAAGATCGAAAAGGAACACCCATGTCGAGCCGTCATATCTTTCGCCTGTCAGGACCTGACGCACACAGCTTTCTGCAGGGGTTGGTAACCAATGATGTGGATGGGCTAGCCAACGGGTTGGTCTATGCTGCGCTGTTGACGCCGCAGGGTAAGTACATCTCCGACTTCTTCCTGGTCCCAGACGGTGACGCCGTGCTGCTGGATGCGCATGGCGATCATGCCGATATGCTTCGTCAACGGCTGAGCATGTACAAGCTGCGCGCCAATGTCACGCTGGAGGATACGGCGCTGCACCTGCACCGGGGGTTGGGGGATGTGCCCGAAGATGGGTTCGCGGACCCACGGCATCCGGATTTGGGCTGGCGCGCCTATCGCGATGAACCGCAGACTGAGGATGACGTTGATTGGACGGCTTTGCGCGTCGCACATCTGATCCCAGAAACCGATGTGGAATTGACCCCCAACACGTTCATCCTTGAGGTGGGATTTGAAGCCTTGAACGGCGTAGATTTCCGCAAGGGCTGCTATGTCGGGCAAGAGGTGACTGCGCGAATGAAACACAAAACGACCTTGCGCAAGGGACTGGCACAGGTGGACGTGACCGGGGATGCCGCGCCAGGCGCTGAGATTGTCGCAAATGGCAAGGCCGCCGGGACGTTGCTGTCCCGAGCCGGGGATCGGGCAATCGCCTATCTGCGCTTTAATCGTGCCGTAGGCACCATGCGGGCCGGAGACGCTACCGTAACGCGCAGCGAAAGCTGAAGCACATACCTTCGCGAATGCTCCATCTGTCATTACCCAAGCCTGCGGCTCACAAACGCGTCGATCTGCGCGCGCAAGATTTCTGGCACTTCCAAAGGTAGGTTGTGTCCGCCGTCAAGTTCCAGCAGCTCTGAACCGACAATGCCCTTTTCAAACGCTTCCATGCCCCGACGAGTAGCGCGGTTTCGCAGCCCACGCACCAAGAGTGTCGGAGCATCAATCTTGTTGAGAAGATTCCGACCGTCATAGGACGCTGCCGCGCGCATCTGATCGGCAATTGCCTCAGAGCTCCAATGCGGAATTTGCGCACGCAACTCCTGCGCGACAATGCTTGGCTTTCCCAACGCCGTCAGACGGGCCAGCCGGTGCGGAGGGATGCGTTGGAGAATACCCGGAAGAATGCGTCCAGCTAGGCGGCCCACAAATCTGTCAACGACCGTGGGGACCGCTTCGATTAATACCAGTGCCGCTGGCCGTGTGCGCGCGGCAAGTTCCAGCGCGACCATCCCGCCCAGCGAGTGCCCGACAAGTACGGCGCCGTCAGGTGCGAAAGGCTGCAGCCTGTCCGCATACGCCTCAACACGTGCTTCGGCGTCGAATGCAGGCAAGTTTGGCGTTTGGGCCAGCGATAGTCCTGCAGCGACCTCTCGCCATGTCGCGCAGGTTAGGCTGGCGCCGTGAATCCAAAGGCTTGGTCGCGATGCAAGAGCGGATTGCGTTGTTGTTGCCGTCATGTGCTGATCGCGTGACACCATTCTGGAATGTCCCGGCTCACTTTCACGACGTTTGGCCGGCATGTGAATTGCGTGCAGCTATTACACGTATTTAAAAACGATCAAGCACTTTGAATTCCCTGGGGCAGATACCCGCGCAACCACGTCACCGGCAGATCAGAAATGACAGAAGATGCGTTCGGCAAACCATCCGAATGTGAACATACCGTTGCCCAGAAATGCATGGCTCAAACAAAAACGGGGCGCCGCGCGCCCCGTAGAAGCTTCTGTGAAGAATGATGCAGACGCCTTAGGCGCGTTCCGCATACTCCATAGTCTCGGTGTTCACGATGATGTCTTCGTCTTGGCCGACAAACGGCGGCACCATCACCTTGATCCCGTTGTCGAGGATCGCCGGCTTGAATGAGTTCGCGGCAGTCTGGCCTTTCACAACCGGCTCCGTCTCGACGATCTTGCAAGTGACTTTCTGCGGTACAGTCGCGTTCAGCGCTTCTTCCTCGTAGAATTCAACGACAATGGTCATGCCGTCTTGCAGAAAAGGACGGCGATCACCCAGCAGCTCTGCCGGCAGTTCAATCTGCTCGTAGGTGTCGGCGTCCATGAACACCAACATCCCGTCGTTTTCGTACAGGAATTGTTGATCTTTCTGCTCGAGCCGCACCCTTTCAACCTTGTCGGCGCTGCGGAAACGTTCGTTCAGTTTGGATCCATTACGCAGATTGCGCAGTTCGACCTGAGCAAAGGCCCCACCCTTACCGGGCTTAACATGATCCACCTTCACCGCGGCCCATAGGCCATCGTTGTGCTCCAGCACGTTTCCCGGGCGGATCTCATTTCCGTTGATTTTTGGCATGTGGCAAAACCTTGACGAAAGGTTGATGAAAACTTGATGCTCCCTATATCTCGCGTATTGGGTCCCGGCAAGACAACGACATACTGTGCTGCATCAGCAGGGTGATATGCATTCCTTGCAGGGCAGCCATGCATTTACGGGGTATCCGAATCGGAGCAGTTCGTCCATAACGGGCGCCACGCCGGAAAGACAAGAGCAAGAATAAAGGAAGGACGACGAATGAAAGATTTCGTTGACGGCACTGCCTTTAACAATGAGCAAGGCAACCGTGCACGCAAACTATTCGCAGCCGTTGTGTTGGCTGCACTCGACGATGCAATCGCCGATGACAAGAAATATGGTAACGGGCCAGAGCAGATCGCCCGCTGGGCACGTTCGCGTGACGGACGCGAAGTGCTGAGTTGCGCGGGTATTGACCCGAATGAACGGGTTGTGGAAGGACTGATGGAATTTGTCGGCAAAGGTGTCCGTACGTCTGTCGCCCTGAGCCGCGAGGAATCAGAACGCCGCAACGCGGCACAGCAGGCGGAAGCAGCCTGATCACAACCACTGCTGCTACAAAGAGCGCGCGCCCCGCGGGGCGCGTTTTCTTTTTTGCTTATCCGCTTGAGAAGAAAAACAACCACTGGCGTACGACCCAAAGCTCGGCAAGCAACAGGAGTACGACACAGGCAATGCCCCATGCTGGCAGTCCCCGGCGCCAAAGGATCACCGCAGAAAATGTGGCGAGCGCAGCTTCGATCGGTGCAACCCAGGCCGCACCGTGGCCACGGTCCCAGTAGCTGATTGGACTTTCAAAAACCCACCAACTGAGTGGCCAGAAGTGCGGTCGGCCGTCGTCGTGGTGCAGCGGGAAATCCAAGAGCACGTGCAACAACGCCGCACCGGTCAGGGCGATGACCCAAGCCGACCGATACCAGCATGCACAACCAAACAATATCCCCCAAACAACAAACGAGTTGTCGATGGCAAACACAGTTTGCCAAGCGTTCGAGAAATAAAGAGTGTTGAAAACAATTGCCGGCGGAATCCCCAGCATGAACAGGGATACACCCGCCATGACGTAGAGCGACAGATCCGGAAGGATTGCCCCGACAAGGGCGGCGGCAAGGATTCGGTGGTCCGTACGGCCACCAAAGACGGCAGCGCCAACAAGTAAATGTGCGGGCGTGTTCACGACCGGTCAGAACAGCAAGCCAGGTTGACCGCTCGCAATTCTATTCCAGGTCTTGAGCGGCAAGCGCCCTGTGAATTTCACGCCGAACCAGCTTGCGCACGTTGCGTGTGATGCGTTCGCCCAACGCCCCTTGCAGCTCTTCGCGCACAATATCACTGACCAGATCACGAAGTGCCTCTTCATCAAGCACATCTTCATCGCTCGAGAATATCTGCGCGCCCTCGACACTCGCGGTTTCGGCTTGTGGTTCAACATGCGGAGACGGTTCGGGAGTGTTCACTTCGTCATCCGCATCTTCCCAAGCAAGAGCGGGTGGTTCCGTGCCAGCGTTCTCTCCATCCCCGGCCATTTCCGGTTCAAATTCGTCAGTCTGTCCGGCGATAAGTGTCTCAAGTGCTGCAATCTTTGCACTAAGGGTCGTCGCCTTCTCGTCCGAAGTTGGCTCGGTCTCCGCTGACGCCGCAACGGCGCCGTCATGATCGACATCGTCAAATGCATCCTGAATGGACATCAGCGTGTCCTGATCCAAATTGACTTCATCAAGTGCGATTGGATGCTCGTCTATATCAGGGTCACTTTCTTGCGGTTCTTCAACGCCGTCAAAATCGGTTTGATCGCCCTCATCCCCGCCCTGTTCGGAAACGTATTGGACCTCGACGGAAGCGGGCACTTCGTCCTCGGGCGTTTCGTCTTGTTCAATCTCTGTGATCTCTTCGGCGACGTTATCCGTCGCCGTATCCGCCTCATGCACAACATCACGGTCTTCGTCGACATCGTCGGTTACCCGCAGTGCAGGCGTCAGGACCAGTCTATCAGACGATGCCTTCGCCTCGCTCTCGGGCGCCTGGCGGTTGTCATCGGACACCAGACGGCGAATGGACGCCAAGACGTCCTCCACCTCGGTGTTGGTCATTGGATCAGACATGTCAAAGTACCACTCTCAACCTCGGTTACAGCTTACCCCGGGGGTGAGAGTCGCACAATACTATGCTGAAAACCTTAATCGTCTACTTGAAGTGCCCGAAGCACCCGGTCCAGTTGTCTGCCCTGTTTTGATCGCTTTGCAGGACCGTCTTTGACCAGGTTGTAATACGCTGCGGGGTCATAGAGCTGCACGGGCAGCTGCAGGCGTTGTGCTGTCAGCAGGCCCATGGACTCAAGAACAGAGTATGCGGCGATGTATTGATCCGCTTGCGCTGCGATGCGGTTGGTTTCGGCATCCAAGAGGTCCTGTTCCGCATCCAGAACGTCAAGCGTTGTCCGGGCTCCCAAGGTTGCCTCTTCGCGCACACCCTGGAACGCAATACGTGCCGCGCGAATTTGGCGTTCGGATGCGGCTAGGCTGGCACGTGCCGCTTCAAGATCCGAAATGGCATTTACGACATCCTGCTGAACCCCGTGGCGTACATTGTGGAGGTTCCCGCGGGATGCATCGCGCGAGGCCATTGCCTGACGTTCGAGCGCCGAAAGACGGCCGCCCTGATAAATTGGGCCTGTCACTTCAACCCCAATCGATCCGGTTTGGCCGTCATCTGGATTGCCGATGTCTTCCTGTACACCCAGGGATCCATTCAATGTGACGACCGGAAGTGTATCTTTGACGGCCGCTGTGACGAGCAGCTCACTCGCCGACACTTGCCGACGCGCGGTCTCCATGTCCGGGTGGTTGCGGACGGCCACAGCTTGTGCGGAAGCAACGTTTGTCTCGGTTCTCGGCAGTCCGGGCAGTGGTGATAGCTGCCCCGGTCGCCGCCCGACCACGTTGGTGTATTCCGCCTGCGCCTGGATGAGATTGCGCTGTGCGTCCGCCAGATTGCTGCGTGCCTGCGCCACGGCGGCTTCGGCCAAGGACACGTCAGTCCGCGTCACCTCACCCACTTCGAAACGATCATTGGCGGCACGCAGTTCCTCTTGCAGGAGGCGGAGGTTGTTCTGGCTTAGAGCGACGAAGTTCTGCTGTCGTCCAACATTGATAAAGGCGGTTGCCGCTCGCAAGAGTACGCCCTGTTCAACATTCAACAAGGTTGCTCGGGTGGCCAACACAGTCTCTTTTGTCGCCTCGACCCGAGCCCGGTCGGCGCCCCCATCAAACAATTGCAATGACGCGCTCAATGCCAGAATGACGTCCGTGGACTCCGCGCTGGTCTCGATACCGCTCGACGTCGTAACATCCCCAAAGTCTTGTGTAATGCTGCCCGTCCAGTTGATTATGGGACGGAGTGCCGACAATGCGATTGGTACATCTTCGTCAGCTGCGCGCAACAATGCCCTGTTCTGATCGAGCAAACCGCTGTGCGTGTATGCACCCACCATTGCGTCAGCAAGGGTATCCGCAGTTACGTGTGTTGAACAAAGACCCAGAACGAGGGCCCCTTGCATCGCAGTCGTACTCAGAAATTTCCGCGCCAACTTGCCCATCATCTCAACCTGCCTCTTGTTAATTTATCTGCCCAATGGCCTTCGGACTAAAGCGTAAATGCCTCTTGCTTTTCGAACCCCGGCAAAACGGGTGCGCCTGCGTTAAACACCCTACGCCAGGACATCGCACCGTCCATTTTGTATCCTATCCGAACCTCGCCAAGCGGACCGTCCATGAACAGGGCGGCGATGCGCCCACCATCTTTCAACTGGGAGAGTAGTTCATCGGGCACCCGGGTCACCCCCCCTTCAACAACTATCACATCGTAGGGACCGTGTTCTGCTGCGCCGAGCTTCAACGCCTCGACATATGTAATGACGTTGTCGACACCTGCAGACATCAGCGCTTCCTGCGCCTCGGCCGCCATCGTTTCGTTGTCTTCCAGCGCGACAACGGCTTGAGCCATATGCGCGATAACGGCCGACGAATAGCCAAGAGCCGAACCAACATCCAGCACCAGTTCGTCCGGAGCAATATCCAGCGCATCCAGTATCTTGGCCAGTGTGCGTGGCTCAAGCAGAACACGCCCTTCCCCAAGATCGAGGTTTTCGCCCATATACGCAGTCTCACGCTGTCCGACTGGGACAAAGTCCTCGCGCTGGACCGTCAGCATTGCATCTATAATCGGAAATTTTGTCACATCAGAGGGACGGACTTGCGTGTCTACCATCATGGTGCGCCGGGTCGAGAAGTCGGGCATTTCAGCTAAACTCATTCGTTCAGGTTCTTTCGCATACATGTGCCACAGTCAGCGCGTGTGGGCAACGCAGCAGGTGACCAATGCATTAGAATATCAGCGTATTGTGGCCAAGCCGCCTTGCACGGCGCGATTTAATGGTCTATCGCCGCTCACACACCATGGACGGCGAGTTGGCGGAGTGGTGACGCAGCGGATTGCAAATCCGTGTACACCGGTTCGATTCCGGTACTCGCCTCCATTTAATTTCAAGCACTTAGCTCTCTCCTCTCTGTGCCCCATTGGGGGCGTTTACAATAGCGTTTACAGTTTTGCCCTCGCGGCGCTGCCTTTCGCGCTTCAGTAAGTCGAGGACTTCCGCGCTCTCAGCAGGTGAAACTGCGGCGTAATGCTCGATCACAGCGGCGGCGTAACGAAGCGACCACCCCATGTGATTTGCGATTTGGTTAAGCCCAAGGCCCGCACGTAGTAGGCGCGTGGCCGCAGTACCGCGCGTATCCTGGAGCCTGAGCGTTGGATCGCTGAGCTTGTCGGCAATACGGTCACGGTAGCGCGTGACGGCACGGCTGGCTGACGTTGGCTGGAGCGGCTTACCTCGGTCATTGACCAACAAAACAAGCTGATCCGCCGGGGTTTCATCAATCAACTGCCGAAGCTCTGGCGTCACCGGGATATGCGCCACACGCCCTCGTTTCTGTGTCCTAACCCGGAAACGCTCTAAGCCTTCAAAGCTCTCAAGGTTGCCTCGCGTAAGACGAACAAGATCAGCTGGCCGCAACCCGGTCTCGCATGCAAGTGTAAGGACCCGCTGCACCCAGTGGGGCGCAGCGTCCTTAAAGGCCCGCTGGTCCGCATCGCTCCAAACGATCTCGGCCCGATCCACTGTGTAGATGCGCAAGCATCTCGCCAATACGCGTATCCTCTATGAGCGCGACCCCGACAGTACCGATTGGCTCATCAATGCGAGGGGATTGATCGACAGCTTGCGGCAAACTCGGGAAACCGCCGTAGAAGACGCGATTTCTCCGGTGCTTCGGACGTTCGCTAGAAAAGTGAATACCAAGGGCTTCGCCAAGCTTTCGGCGATCACCGAGACGGATGCAAACACCATGCGCCAGCACTACAGACAATGCTCCGAGCTGCTTCATAAGGCTTCCGATGCGCTCAACCCGAAGGCACCGACGCCCGATGCCATCGAAAACGAGCTGAATGCTCTAGAGGATTGGTTGGTGGCGGTCGGTGACCGACAGGCCGAGATAAAGACATGACGACCTGACTGAGCCAGGTACTGTGGGCCAAGTGCTTTTCCTCCGCATGCCTCTGTGCATCAACCAACGAGAACAGAAGACGAGAGGGCACAGCGAACCGTTGAACAAGCGTCACTCTTCGCAGTCGACACCGACAACACCGGCCCAGGTGCTAGTTCTTCCACACTCTACAACTTGGTGCTTGTTTTCCATCGGTGTTTCGCCGAAAAAACTCTCAACACGGTGGGAGATTTTTTCTTGGTAGGCCTTACGCTACGATGTCCGATACGAGGTGTTCTCAAAGCAAGCGCCAAAAGCGCTGACGGCCTGAAGCCGTCCGAGGAGTACTTTCGAGTTGAAGCTATCCGACACTTGTTGAGACTAGGATATCCATCTGAAAACATCAAAGTCGAAGCAACAGTAAAGAAATTTGGGAATGCTGGTAGGAACGCGATGCGGGCAGACCTAGCAGTGCTGGATATTCCGGTTGCGGAGATGAAATCTGGCGATGTCGATAGTCTGCTTGAACATGCAATCGTCCTTGTTGAGGTAAAAAGAGACAATGCAGCCGCTGACTATGTGAAAAACACTCAGGTTCATCCGCTCCTAGATTTTGCAAAGCGGGACGATTGTCTCGCAGTCTATTGGGACAACGTTGATCAGCGTGTTTTTTGGCAAGAACGAGAAGGCGGGGTCAGATCGACCAAAGAGGGGCCGATCCAAATTCTGCCAAGGTATGGCAATCAGATACATCTTAGCCCGCTTAAATTCGACGATCTCAACGCAGCTGATAGTCTGGTAGATGTCTTTGATCGTATCGAAAACGTACTTCACGCTGCTTCGATCGATCATGAGCGCCGGTTCTCTGTTATTTTACAGCTTATACTGGCGAAACTTTATGACGAGCATGCTCACCAGCGCGACCCCGACGCCGAATTATTGATTCAAGACTATGCCGCGCTCGGCGGTGGCGCTGCAACGGCCCTCAAAGCCTTTAATGGCGTTCTTTCAAAAGCGGTCGCTTACTATCAAGCGCATTTGCCCCAACCAGTCGAGAAGTCACTCCCAAAGAAAGTCACTGGTGAATTGCTTTGTGAAATATGCCGCTCCCTCGCTCCAGTATGTCTGATAGCTTCAAAGCGAGACGTGGTTCAAAGCTTTTATATGAAGTTCTCAAAGGGTCTCTATAAGTGGGACTTGGCGCAGTATTTCACGCCGCCATCGGTTACGGACTACATCGTTTCGATCCTCAACCCCCAGTTTGGTGAACACATCAAAGACCCAGCGTGCGGAAGCGCAGACTTTCTCACGGCTGCTTTCCACAGAAGACGCGACATTGATCCGGGCTATGCAGATTGTATCTGGGGAATGGACAACTCGGAAAACGCTGTTCAAGTGGCCGTTTTGAATATGCTGCTTAATGGCGATGGTAAATCAAACATCAAGGAAGGTGACTCCTTGCTGACCGTTACCGACGACGCCGAGCAGTACTCCATCTTGGTATGTAATCCCCCGTTTGGCCTCAAGATCGTAGAAAAACGAAGCAAAGTACTTCGAAAGTTCGATCTCGGACATCAATGGTCATACGAGGAAAAAAGTGGACGCTGGCTCAAGCACGAGGTTCTAGCTCCGCAAGTGGAAACCGGCCTATTGTTTGCGGAGCTTTGCGTTCGGCAGGCACATGCTGGCGGTCGTATTGGTATAATCTTCCCTAACGGGTATTTGGGAAACCGATCACCCAAGTATCAGGTTTTCCGAGATTGGCTTCTGCGTCACACGCGCATCGCTGCAGTTTGCGCGTTTCCGAGGTTCACATTCAAGACATCTGGTGCTGATGTCAGCGCAAGTATTGTATACTTAGAGAAGCGAGACACGCCTCTCAGCGACGTTGCAGACGACTCGGACTACAAGTTTTCGGTGCAAATGATTGAGAACGTCGGTTGGAACCTTGGTGACAAAAAGGCAGCCCCAAGATTTGTCAGAAATCCCGAAGACGGCAGCTACCTAATTGACGAAGACGGTGAGCGCTTTTTGGATGCGGACTTCGAAAAGTCTTTGCATGACCTCCGCTCTAGCGAAGCAGTCGCTTATTTTCCGTGGTTGTTGGAAGGACAGGCCGCAGGGGAAGTGCTGGACGGCTGGTCAGTGCCAATAAGCAGGGTCCTCACTGACTCCGATTTAACTCTTGATCCAAAGCGGCATTGTCGGAAGTTTTGCGACATTCGGGCGCAAATTGAGTTGAGTGATCACTTGAGGCTGGGGGACTTGGTTAGCTTTGTTCCGGAGATGCAAAATCGTTCAGGAGACAAGCTAAAACGGCAGACAAGTGAAGAATATGACTACGTTGAGCTACAGTTCATCGGACAAGGCGACTATCGCGCGCAACGAATGCGTGGATGGGAATTGCCGCAACGCGCAAAACACGTTTCAGAAGGTGGGGAGATCTTTATAGGTGCCATTTGGTCAAGTGTTCAAAAATGGTGCGTAGTTCCAATAGGGGCAAATGGTACGATTGTGACAAACGGTTGCCATAGACTTGCGATGCAGGATGGCAAGGAGGACTTTATCGTCGATCTTGCCGCGTTTTTATGTAGTGAGTCCTATACCTCCCAGATGAGAGCCTTTGCGCGTGGATCAGATGGCTTAGCTGAGATTACCACAGCTGATGCTGCCGATGTTTTGGTGCCAATACTGAGCGATAAGGACCGAGCAGCGGTGAAGCCATATGTAGATGGTTTGCTAGCCGGGCAGCCAGACATTTCCGCGAAGGTGAACCGCATGATACTGAACGGTGGCGTTAATATACCAGGTGTTCAGAAGCGCACCTCACATGTCGCGCTTGTCTAAGCGCTAGCATCTTCACACGATTTAAGGTGTCTGCCTTACATCGTATCACCCGCTAACAAGCGCCGGTTAGGATAGTCGGAGTTCGTAGCTACAACTTAAAAGCTTTCTGAAAAGCTTTCTGAAAAGCTTTCTGAAAAGCTTGCTTGATGGGTCACCCTAGTCAACCAGCCCTCTTGTCCAACTGACAAAGCGCTGCGAGTTTAGCTGAAAACCGTGTGAAGAGCTCAATGATCAACTGGTATAGGCGCACACAGGCCGGAAGGTGTAACGCTGTTTCGTGACGTGCATTGGAGGGTCGAGCGGGAGGAGTTCAAAGCCCGTCGCCAGGCCAAGGCCACACAGACACTTCAGGACATGATACGATGACTTTGCGCTTCACGAGCAAGGCGAGCGCGGTGTCGGTTGCAAGAGGTATCGGCTGCGATCTGAAGAACTGACGACCAAAATCCTTTCTGAACGAGGTAAGGTCGAGTTCTCAGACTTGGCGCTGGAAATCATGGAAAGGTTTCCGATGCGCGAAACGCATGTCAAAGACCTCTGCAAAGACATGAAAACTCGCGGGTTACTTCACTACCAGCTGCCTCCAAAGGCGCAGAAACCGAGGCCGGGAACAACTATTTTTTGTTTAAGCACCGAAGGTAGCAAGAATTGATCCGGCTAACTATTTGCCTCGAGCCATTCATGTGCAGACCACTGGGCTGTCCGGCAAATCCCGCCATTTCGTCCGAAAGCCGCCGCCGCGCTATGAGAACAGTTATATAATTCGGCGCGCACGTTCGTTTGACTTGACGCACCGCGCTACACCCGGTTGCCACTGTGTTCTTCGTGCCCGACGAAGAATACGATAGGCCTCGACTCGGATACGTCTTTGTTGCGGGAATTGACCAAAAAACAATCCTGCAACAAAATTATTCAATAAAATCAAAAATTTAGGTGAAATCATGGTGCCCCCACACGGACTCGAACCGCGGACCTACTGATTACAAATCAGCAGTGTATTCAATGTTTTCAATGCCTTGACGCTTTTCAGGGCCCCGAAACAAATATTGGAAATCAATACCTTACAGATTTCGCAATAAACTCCGATCAACGCTGTATTGCCGGTTTGCCGAAAGACCTAAGCAGAGAAATACAGGGGGCTTGCGATGACCAGCATTAAGCCCGACGAAGAACGCACGCGCGTTCAACAACCAAAATACAAGTATGCGATTGGATGGATCATCGCCGTCACCTGGACAGGCGTGGTTGTGATTGCATCAACCATCGCCCGGATCGTCAGCCGCGCAAAACGTTAGTGTGCGCCCGCGTTTCTCGTTGTGTATGCCGGGTTAGTTTGGCTTGTGAGCAACGTGCCGTCAAACGCCTCGATTGATCGCAGACCAGCCGTGGCTGCGTCAATCGCAGATGAACCCACTTGCGGCGTTCTAAGCTTCACAGCATCCAAAGGTGTAGCCGATGTTGGGTATTCGTAGGTGGCCAAGGTTGCGAGTTGGCTGACGAAACTTAACCCCGCCGCCCATGTGGTGCCGCTTGTGTTTGTGAAAGTCACATCGGACACCCCAAACGAAACCGTTATGCCCGGCGACACGCCGTTTGAAAAATGCAGAGCGCCGCCTACCCGAACACCATGAACCTTGCGTGGATCGGGGTTAGCCTGGTCAAAATCACCTGCGGTCAAACCCGCTTGATCATAATCGGCATAGGGAATTGTCACTGTGCCGCCGTCAGGCACATCAGACGCCAGTGTAAGACCCGTATCCGAAATAGCGCGCCGGTGCCGATAGCCGAGTTCACGAGGGGTCAATAAAACGGTGTCTCCGAGCGGAGCAAAAGCTACATCCGGTGCGCCTAGGTTGGGCTGGTTTATGACGTTGTTCACTTCGGCAACGCCGGTGAACGGATCACCTATGTTCGACCCTGTGGTGGCGTTTGATGTACGCAAGATTGGCAATCTAGCATCCCCGTCAACTGACTGAGCATCAGACAAAGCATTGTCAAAGGTGCAGTTATAAACCTCATTTCGCGCGCTTACATATGACGGGACTTGCGAGCGCGATACAAAACGCACAAATGACGCTGGTTCAAAAAACCCACGGGCTGTACGATCAGTTGTTTGATGACCGGATGTGTTGCGCACAGTCAGCCCACTGTGCTCACACTTGATCAGGTCACTTGTCATGGAGTTCCCGATGATGACGCACTTGTCGATCAGTGCGTTCTGAAGCACGGGAATGTAGTTCGAATCCTGGATGCCAATAGAAACGACCTCATTGCCGCCTTCCAGGACGCAGCCTTGCATGTTCAGCTTTGCCCGCTGATCCCCCGCCATATTCCAACGCACGCAGGGTTGGGTGGTGTGTATAAACGGTGTGTTCCTGAACCAACCGTTGGTGACGAAAAAGTCACACGAGTGCATGGCACACTTGCCGCCTTGCTGGATACGCACGGGTCCGTGGTTGTTGTGACCAATACCTTTGACACCCCCTGATAAAGCAAGCGGGTCCTGCCGCAGACGACATCCCGTGTAGGCAGAGAACCCTTGTTCATTTTCAAAAATGGCAAAATCCGACCAGCTGTCACACTCGATGTCGTTGAAGACTACGATGCGTGCCTCTGGCCCGTTCTGGTGGTTGCTGGATATGTCCGCGATCTTGTTGCCGCCGGTGAATTTCAACCGGTTGAACAGCATATAAGTGCTGCCTTCCGGGTTCCTCTGATTGTAGAAAACTTGACTGCCAGGATGCGCGGCAGCGTATGGGCCACCCATCGATTCCGTCTGAACGTCAAAGTACCCGTCCAGCTTCAGGCCGTTGAATACGACATCACAGTTTTCACCAGGGCGGTCAGTGGTCAATTGGTCATCAATGAAAGCGTGAGAGGCGTCTTCATTGGCGTAGAAGATCGTTCCGGGATCAGACACACCTGGCGAATACTCAAACCACAGGTTTGTCTGTTTCGAGATGCGCAGGTTGCCTGTTTTGTGGAAAAAGTGATCGACCTCACGGTCGAACATGATCCGGTAGAAATGATCTGGGTTTGCCTCCTGCAAAACCCTCTGAAGGTCCAATGCCGCGAAAGGGTCTGACTCTTCCAACATTGCGGGATCGGGCTTGCGCGAGTAGCTCAGGTCCGTACTGCAAAAGATCGTGCGTGCCCCGGCAAACAGAACCTCTTTGTCGCCCACGGTTACATTCTGAGTTGCGATCGCCCACTTGCCCGATGATGGCTCAAGGATCAGACATTGAACTAGGTATGTCCCGGGGTTCTGATAGGTGTGTGACGCGAGCGGGCCAAACATTCGGTTGGCGTCCATCATCGCCGCGGCGACTTTCTGCGGCGCACTGTAAACCGTACCCGCGTCACCAAAACTCCAATAATAGTAAAGGTCGTGAAACTGTGGATCATAGACGTCCCGGTCGCTGACCCGATTAAAAGGCAGCGCATAGTCTCCATCAATTTCGATGTCAGCCACTTCCAACGGGCCGGGAGTGTCGAAGCCGGTTGTGGAAACGTCGAAGTTAATCCCCTCTGGGGCGACCCTCAGATCGCTACGGTACGTGCTGATAACTGCTGACGCTCCCCCGGACGGTTGAGGGATACGATAGCCATCAACAGAAGTTGAGGCCGCGCCAAAATCAAAATTGGTGCCTGTCGGTACCGTTATAAGTTCAATGGGAAGCATGGTTGACCCCTAGGCTGGGCGGATAACGAAAGACGAAAAGCCCGCCCGCGAACTATTGGCACCCACGGGGACCGTCATCGGGCGCGGCGAGACATCCGCATCGGCAATGAAAGATCCGAACCGGGCTTGGTAGTTTGAAATGCCACTAAGATTTGCGTCGTTGGTTGCGCCCGTGACCGCACCTATTGTGCGCCCAAAATTGTGAGCAATGGCTACGATGGCAGCATCACCTGCAAGCATGTTTTGGGAGACGTCAAATGTCTGATCCGATCCAAATGAAACAGCGGATACGGCGGGATTTTGAGAGACGAGGTTTGACGCTCCTGAGGTTGTCCACGTTGCAAGCTGGACCGCACCGACGGTTTCCGCCGTCGCTCCGTCAATGGCGACTTGCCCTGTCGTTCCAGTGGCGACCACGCCCTTGAACAGATGACCGTAGAGACGGTCCCCGCCCATGACGACACCCAGCTTTTGGAACGCAACGCCTGCAATTTCGAGCACATCAATATCGCATGTGTTCCCACCAAATGTATTGTGAAACGCGGCAACGTAAATTTCCGCACGTTGCGCTGGATCACCGATGGCGATGGGACTTCCAACGCTAACTGGCGTCCCCGGAGTGTAGGCAACATTGGCCACCTCAAGCGCGCCTTGGTAGGTCAGGAACTCAACCGGGGGCGGAGTGAAGGTGAATTCGTTGGATTGTGCAACAACAGTAACCCCATCTTGGGTGACGGAGGTGCGAAAATCGAATGTGCCAGTGCCGACTTGATTGGTGTCCAGTTCCGGCAAGCTGCCATCAACGAGATCACCGGACAGTGGCGAATTCAACGGCGTGTTGTCTTGGAACCACTGGTGCTGTACCGAAACCGCTCCGTAGTCTGTGTCCGCTGCAACAAGCGCCGGAGTTGTTAACTGCAACACCCCACCCGTGTTGGAAATTACAGGATCGACTAGAATACTCGGATCGACCAGCTGCAATGAAACGCTGAACTGTACTTCCCAAAGTGGGTAAGGCGTGTTGTCCAAGAGTGGCAGGTCAAACGTCCCGGTCTGGCCCTGATCATCGACCAGAATTGTCCCATTGGCCTGAAGTTCAGCGGTTAGCGAACCGCCAGAAGCTGCAACCGGCTGCGTATAAGTCCCGGTTACGCTGACAATCGTCATCTCTATATCGTCCGGGAAATCCACGGCAGATGCAGGTAGCGTCGACAAATCGATGGCACCCGTGATGCCCAGGATGTCGGCCAAATTGGCGGTGGGAATAGCATAGTTAGGCATCGCGAACCTCCGATGTGCCGTCACCGTTGTCTGTGAAAATGAGCGCAGCAGGCGGCGTGATGCTGATCACGTCAGACGTGCCGTCACCGTTGTCGGAGATGTTCAGCGTGGGACCGGGAACGGCATCAAAGTCACCCACAAAAGGGTTCCAAACGTCACCAAAACGATACGCCCCAAACCTACGCATAGGATCCCGTGACAGTTACCGGCCGATCGATCGGCCGGATCCACAGACGCGCGCCATCCACGCCTGGAAATAGCTCGTCCAAAGAGGCAGCTACCATCGGCTCTCCATCCCGGACAATCAGGCGTCCGGCCATGCCGTCAGGTGGTGCAGCTGTCGCGCGGCGCACGTAGAAATCGTGCGTGCCATCACCTTGCAACGTGAATGCGCCCGTGACGTCGGTGTCAGTCCACAAACTCCATTGGCCCGCCGGCAATTGGTCTGCGGTTTTGATGACTTCTGGCATGATCAGCTCCTGAGTGTTTGGCCGCGTCAGGCGGCTTTATCGGGGTCGTCGTTGGCGAAGCCGTACACGGCGGCCGCGACCGCCAATGCAGTGGCCAGTATTTCAGCCACGCCACCAGACACCGGAATCTGCAGAACGGTGCCACCCGGTGTTTCAATGACCTGGAACAAGGTGCCGGCGGCAAGTGCAGCCACCAGCCCAGCGATCATTTTGCGGAACCGGCCCAACCTCATTTTGCCGCCTCCGACACCACTGCGCAGACGTCGCGGATCTCTGCAAAACTCTCTGGTTTGGACACAGCCGCAACCGCGCATCCACTGCGGATCAGGGCCTGCGCTTCGGGCGACGCGTTGACCGGATCGATGCCGGCATCATTCAAGGTGGCGATTTCAAGCAAGGCCACGTCGACAACGGCTGAGCGCTGTTCGGGTGTCAAACCCGTGCATCCTGCCAGAAACGTCAGTGTTAGGCCAAGCGTGACAGCTGCAAATGCAATGGATTTCATTATCTTTCTCCTAAGCTGCAAGGGGCATGGCAAAGCGGTCAGCCAACCGCTTGCGCAAGATGTCTCCGACCGCGACCGCGTCTCGGAGTTTCATGTCGTCAGGCAGAACACGGATGTCCCATTTCCAACGCTGACGGATGCCCAAGGTGGGTTGCACCTCGGCATGGCTGAGCGTCGAATAGCGCGACACGGGAATATCGTAGTCTTCGCAAAGATCGCGGGTCACTTCGAGCATGCCGTCGATCTGTTCCCATGTCAGTGGGTGCGCCCCCCAACGGAACGGCCGATCATGCGCGCCAGCCATTGCATCGCAGGCAACACCGATCGCTCCGGTGTTTGCGTTGAGCGTGTGGGAAGCAGCGTGTCGGGGTTGGTAGGCCGCCTGCATTTCCGGGCGGAACACACCGTCATACTGGTTGCCTTCGTGATCGATCAGTACGTTGTAGGCTTTTCGCTCCATCGCGATCAGCCCATAGGCGCCAGCAGTCCAGTGCCAGTGCACGCGATGCAACCCGCTTTCATCGAACAGATCGGCGACACGACCGCCTCCGCGGGTCGCCAGTCCCGACTGAATTGCCGCACGCGTCTTTGGCCCGCGCATTCCGTCGATGGGGCCGGGATCGAAACCCAATGCCGCGCATCGCGCCTGAATGTCTCTGGTCGAAAAGCCCATTAGCTTGCCTCCTGCAAGTGCGCGTCAAACACGTCGGTGCAGGCGTAAGGCTGATCGAAATACGTATCTCCGATTGCTCCACGACCGTCATATCGAACGCAAAGTTTGAAAGGGATTTGAGGTACAGCCGGATCCGGAGCAGCTCCGACGTTGTAATCTTCCCACCAGCCGCGCCAAGTCCATTCATCTGACTTCGAAAGCTGGGCTCCGTATCCATGCCGATCCGTTGCCCGCTTGGTATAGATCGGCGCGTCGTTTGCATCCCTTAGCTGTCCGATCCAGATGGCGTTTACAGCCCAGCTTGCATGAGCCTGGTACTTGATGATCACCCGCCCCTGCTCATTGAGATCCAACTGCATATTCACGGAGATCGGATTGCTCGGCATAAAGGTGCGTTCGACAACCCGCTCCAAACCGGGAAAAAGTAGAACAACGGCGAGGAAGGCCCACAGCCCCATATGCAAGACATGCAACATGTTCTGCGCGGGCGTGCCTTTCTCACGACGTACGTAAGTTTCAGCCATCTGGCGCATCCTCCCTACCATCGGTCTGATCGACTAAGCGGCCCAGGATGACGACGGCCAGTAGGCCCACCAGGAACGCGCCCCAATAGGCGGCCTCTGGCTGCGCCCAAACGCTTTCAGGCACATCGCCGATCCAGTTTTGGACAAGCAGGCGCCACAGCGATCCGGTGCCAAATGCGAGTATGGCCCCCAGCACCATCAGGCGCAGGCCGTCCCGCCACGGCTCACGCAGAAAGAGCCACCGCGCGGATCCTCCAAGCGCCCCATGCATAGCCACAACCAGCGCGTCCTGGTCGAAGACATTCACCATGGGTTGAACTTCTTCGGACACCTCGACCATGCCTGCATAAGCGGCAAACCCAACGGCGACATTTAGGACGGATTTGAAAGATAAGATCATGTTCACGCGTCCTAGGCTGCAAGTAGTCCGATGGTGCCGGTGATATTTGGCCCAGTTGTCGTTTGAGGTGTGGTCGACCCCTCATCCCAGCATTGGGAAAAGTCGCCGTCATCGCCGGCACGATTAAACCCGAGGTTGCAATCCCGCGATGTCAGCTGGGATAGACGGTTTCGATCGGCCAGGATATTGAACCCGGTGCCGCACCCGATCGCGGTGACTTGCGAGACCTGCGCATTCAGCGCCTGCCCAAATTGGTTGCCGCTGGTTTGCAGTCCGACAAAGCAGTTTTTGATTGTGCCTTGTGATATCTTTACGTCGGGCGATCCGATGCCCATGCCACTGCCCAAACCGTGTGCCCGGCCCTCGCCTTCGATACAGAATTGTGTGATGGAACTGCCTTCGGCGGCGTCGCCTCCGTAAGCCGCCCTGGGGCTCGTGAGCGTGCGCAAGCGAATTGCGGTCGTGTTGAAGTCTGCAGGCCCGAAGCGGCGCACCGTAATGTTGACGCCTTTGAAATCTCCGCGGATATCGACGGCGGCCGTTTTGTCTTCTGTTAAACACGCATCTTCTGCCAAGAAGTTGACCAGTGTCAGCGCATAGTTGTCAGCGGATGGACCGCGCTGCTTGAAGTCGATCGCATCGCCGCCAGTGTAACGGGTCCGGCAATCGATAATCGACACCTTGCGCATGTCACCATCTTGGATGTTGAACCCGTAGGCTGCGACTTTTTCGATGGTCACACGCTGCAAGGTCCAGTCGTTCACCCACAGCATTTGATCAGCCACCGAAAATTCAGCGACGGTCACCTCTTCGACTTCAAAGTAGCTGTTCTGCAGTTCCGTCTGTGTCGGGTTCGCGTGCCAGATGTGGATCTGTGTTTCGGTTTGTTCCGCCGTGAACGTCACCGTGGCGGCAAACCTCGTCGAAATCGGCTCTCCAATCGTCTGGCTAAAGTACCGCCCACCAATCCCGCCATTTGATGCAGACACGGTGATGTATTCCGGATTTGGCACAGTCGGATCCGGCGTGATCATCACGCGCACGCGGTATTCCTTGCCAATCTCGGTCGGGATGGTTTTGGACACGTATCCTAGACCGCCATAAGTTGGTCCGAAATTGCACCGCAAATCCCCGCCTGTGACATTCGAGGCAGCAAAATCACCACCCAGATCCTGCCAGGATTGAATTGTCCCATCTTCGAAATTGTTGTCGATCAGCTTGGAAAGATCAGCGTCAGACGGAACAACATTAAGAATACCGGATCGACTGGTTGGGGTGACAAGGTCCCATTGGCCATCAATGAACAGATCCTGGATAAACGTGCCGTACGGACTGATCGCATAGATGGCCTGCAAGTCTTGCGTCTCGGGCAGCACAATTGTCTGCAGCTGACCATGGCCGCGCAGTGATATCCCCGGCCGCAACACAAGGCATGCGTTGGATGCGGGCAAGTAGGTGCCACCGTTTTCGTATGTAGCCGGATCTGGCGACGCCCCAAACGTCCAAATGCCACCTCCAAGCTCGATCAGCCCAGTGCCAATATGCAGCTGCAGGTAATGGAAGGCTGCCGCGTTTGCTGCCGGCGTGGCTGTCGGGGCACCCCCAAAATGCTGCATGCAGGGTGCGCCGTCGGGGATCCACCCGGGCATGTCCGGAATGTCAGTGGAACCACCAGAACGCACGACGCCACGGATTTTGCCGGCCGGGTCGATCCAAAGCACGCGAAGGACTGGTGCAGGCAGCCCTGCCAGGGCTGTAACAGCCGCCGCACGCGTTGCGTAAGGGGCAGCCACAGTCAAGGCCGCGTTGGCAGCCGTAGCGGCCTCTGCGGCGGCCTGCTGTGCCGTCACTGCGTGCCCCTGCGCCTGCGTAATCTGGTCCGCTGTCGGTCCAACCGCGATATCGCCGTTTTGGTCAAATGCCAGCGTTGTACCAGGCCGCAAATCGCCAAGGCCGACGGGCTCAAAGCCGCGCACGGATCGGCTCACTTGCGCCGCCACATCCTGGATGGCTTCGGTCAAAAAATCGAGTTGGGCGGTCAGTCCCAGCTCTCGGTTGCTTTGGCCTTGCCACCCCTGTTCGACCACGGTGGCACGGCGGATATAGAGGGTTTCCCCTGCATAGGTGGCCGCTGCCTGAGCGGTTAATGTGACTGCGCCGGTGTCGTCGCTGGCCACAGGCTGCACGCCATAGTCAGATGGCAAGAGCTCTGACACTTCGTCACCGACCGCGTAGAGCACCAGGCTGCCCTCCCTGTACGGGTGCGTCACTTCGTAGGGACCAGGCCCATCGATCAGAACAGACGGCGTTGCCATGAAGGTTTCACGTGTCATTGCAAGTCTCCTAGGGCATTGCTCAGATCAGGCCCGCGCGACGGCTGCAGGCGGCCACGCTGCCACCAGCTGTAAGTGCCGTATTCACGCTCAAGCCGACCGGCAGCCTGCCGCATCTGGCGGTCGGCTTCTGGATCAAGAAAGTTCTGCAGCTGGTCCGCCACGGCGCGATCGAAGGCGACGCGGGTGTACCAGGCACTGGATAGAAACGGGGTGTTGCGGCGTAATAGATTGGCCGCGTCGCGTCCGAACTTCGTGTCCTTGCCTTCGGCTGCCAGCTGGATATTGGACGCAACCGGCCGAACGATATCACCAACCAGGCCCGCAACGGGACCGGCCAAGGCTTGCTCGATGCCACCGCCTAGACGACTGGTTTCTGAAAAGAAGAAGTCGCCAAAGATGCCCAGGCCGCCGCCTTGAGCCGTGGCTGCCAGCCAGAACTTGGGCGTGTCCATGGGCTGCGGGTCATTGCCTTTGGCCAGCTGCTTCAGCTGCATGGAAAACGCGCCCAACAGCACCGTGGCTGCGGCCATGCTGCTGACATACGCAATTTTTGACTGTGGCGTGGGCAGGCTATTGAACAGCGCGACCTGCCCGATCGTGAAACTGGTCGCATAATTCTTGAACCCGGCCGTCGATCGCAGCAATTCACCACCGGCCGTGCCCGGCTTGCTGTCACCGATTAAGGTTGCACTGCCACGAATGCGGCGCGTCGGGACCAGTGTTTCCAACTGCTCTTGGAACGCGCCTTGCAATCGGATGGCCAGGCTTTCCGCCTCGGCCCGCGGTAAGGCGGTTTGGTGTTCCAACCACCACAGCGGCGATATGAACGTGGCGCCCGGGCGCGGCTCAAACATGGGCGCGCTGCGCAGCACATCCCAGTCGGCCTCGTTGATCCCATTACGCTCAAGTGCCGCGCGCAGTCCGCGCGGCAGATCGTCCAACGCTTTGCCTGCGTGATCGGCCAGATCGCCAGCAATGTCCATTTGAACGGCAACGCGCCACTGATCCGTCCAATAGGCCAGGCCCGTGGCGCGGATCGTGAACCCGGACATGCGGCCAAAGGTATCATTACCGACAACGTCATTGGTCAGCCGGGCAGAACTTGCCCCAATTGACATTAGCGTTTCCGCCACAAATCCGGCCCGTGCCGCCTCTTGTCGGCTGCCAGAACTCACCAGCTGTTGCACACCGCGCGACAGGATGTTGACCGGGTTACGCCCCATCGCGGCACTGCCAACGGTCACTGTGGCCAAGTCGCCTGCAGCGCTCAGGATCGCAGAGCCCAGGCGCGTGGCCACGTTGAAATGGCGCACGTTGGAAAACACTTTGGCTAGCTGCTCGCGGTGCGGATCATTTATCGCACCGTTTAAGTGCTGGATCATGACGCGGGCCTTTTTGGCGTTTTGGCCCGCCAGCTTGATCCGCTTTTCGTTTTTGGACAGCGCAGCGGCTTTCTCGACCAGCTGGATCGCATATTCCAACCCGCCATTGGGGTTTGGCCCCAGCACGCGCATCAGGCCCACATCACGCGCCATGGCATCGAGACCGCCCACCAAAGCGCTGAACAGATCCGCTCCGCCGAACGCGGCGTTGTATTCCATCCAGGCATCCCCGTCTCGGAAATGCAGGATCCGCGGGTCTGACCTTTGGTTGTAAAGCGCGCGGCCGTTGGTGCTGAACTTGGGATCGCGCGAGTTCCAGCCATCCGTCGTGATGTTTTCGTACACCTCGCGCAGCATGTTAGTAGCATCTGCTCGACGCGGGCGAGCCCCACGGGCAGCGAAGGGCTCCCCTGTGGTGCGATTGATGATCCGGTGCCAATCCAGCTTTTCGAAAACACTTTCGGCCCAGGCATCGAAACCGACACGACGCAACTTGACCGGATCATGCGTGTGCCGCAGGCCATAATCCGCGATCTCGCCAATGTCCCCCCCCTGGGCGTTGAACATCTGACGCAGCCATTTTTGTGGCTTTCGTATCGCATCGGCATGCGCCTTGGCTGACGCGCTACCTGTGTCCTGGCCGTGCAACTCGCGGACCACCTTGCGCACCAAGGCCGGATCACGCGAGGATCCGACCACGTTCAGCCCGGCATCGTCCAGAAACTCTTTCAGCTCACTGCGGATCCGCGCCTGCAAACCCTCGGTGACAAACCGCACGCTTTCACCGCGGAGCCCGTCATCCATCCGACTTTCCAATATGGCCAGAGGCGCCTTTTCCGGAGTATCGGCCGTCATCACCACATTGCGGATCCGAACCATGGCCTGCAGCTGGTTGAGAACCGCATGCCGTCGCGACCGCTGCGCACGCCTGGTTGCCTCTTTCAGATGCTGCGCAGCGGTCGCTTCGGCTTGGTGGCGCGGCATCGCTGTTGCGTACTTTGCCACCAGCCGTTCAAATTCTTCCTTGGCCACTTCGGCCCGGGCACGGTCGAGCTCGCCAGCTTGGACGGCTGTGTCCAGACAATCATGCAGGTTTGCCATCAGCTGCCCCCCTTGAAGTCACAAAGGTCGACAACAGTTGCCAGCACGTCGTCCTGGTCCAAATCATCCATCAGCGCGCGGGCGGTCAGCGTGGTTCCGTCGGGGTCGGTCAATTCAATTTCAGGATTGTCCGCAATCAGCTGGCGCAACTCCTGATCTATGGCCGCCGTGTCTTCAGGCACATCGATGACGGGATCCCGCAATTCCGCCTCGGCAATATCTGATGCGAGCTGCGCGCTGTCACCTTGCGCCCCATCGGAAAATGCGGACGCCGGCAACGTACCAGGATCGAGCGGCGCAGGGTCCGGAACACGCGGAATGCCTGAAATCTCACCTACATCCCGAAATGCCCGTGGCTCAATCTGCTGCAGGATGTCGATCGGGCCGGGCAACGCGTCGTCAAGCAGCTGACCTGTGCGGCCGGCCTTGATTGCCTCGTCTGCGTAACGGTCCAGGAACGATGACAGCTTTTTGGCGCTGATTTGTTTGCCGCCTGGCGCCATGAACCGCACCAAAGCCTGGGTCAGATCCGGAACCGCACCGTCCAGCAAATCGATATCGGCCAGCATGTCCTCGATCAGATCGGCGACACGGCCGCCCTGCTGTGCAGCGTCACGCGCTGCCGCAATGATGCGCACCGCGTCGATGATGTAGTCGGTGATGTCCATGTCTGGACGCACGCGGCCCGCTTCGATTTCAGCGCGAAGCGTGGCGATGGCCGGCGCGGACTGATCGAGCCCATCAAGCAAGCTGCGCAGATCTCCACTTTCACCCTCAAGCGCGCGTGCAACCACGTCCGGCGCGGACCAGGCGCGCGCAAACAGGCTGTCGCGGATCTGCCGGATCCCATCAGTTGAAATTGCGCCGTCGGATCCAATAAAGGCGTTGCGTTCGCTTCGAGGGAAGGCGCCGGCAAACTGACGCGCAAAATCACGATTGCGCGCATCTCCGATCCGCGCATCACGGCTGAACCTGGACAGTGCATCTGCCGTCAAGGCACGCTGACCGATTTGCGCCCGTTCTGTGGCCGTGAGACGCGCAACTCCGCTGTCCTGAGCATCGACCACCAGGGAACGCCGTTCTGCGTCTGTCAGGTCGCTTGTGCGGCGTGCGATCAATACCGGACGCTCCACGCCCTTCGGAACAGTAAAACCCGCCTCGGCGATCTGCTGGCGATAGGCTGCCGCCCGATCGGGCACCCGGTCATAGGCACGGCTGATGGCCAACACCCGGCCATTACCGCTTTCGATCTGGTTGTCAGGACCAACCAAAGGCGTGCCGCGATCTGCCGTGGGCGATGGCATCAGCCGCGCCGGATCCAGCTGTGCCGCTGTGTCAGCCACCCAAGCGTCGGATGCCACGCGGCCGCGATCGCGGGGCTGTAGATCACCGCCGGCTTGTTTCAGGCTGCTGGCATCGACCACCTGGTACTCGACGTTGACGCGCAGCTCGTCCCCAACCAGAACTTGACCCGTGCCCGTGTAGCCCCGGCTTGTGGGCGTGTACCCACCAAAGCCAACGTCTGCCGCAAACAGATCCCCGCTCGATGCGTAGGTGCCTGGCCGGCTCAAAACGCGCTCCCAGCGATCCGCACTGGCAAGCGACTTGTTGCCATTGAACCCGTCATAGACGCCGCGGCCCCGATCGACACCGGCCAGCTGCGGCAACGCCGCCCAGACGCGTGCCAGATTGGTGCCAAAACTGCGGGCAGAAAGGCGCCCGGCCAAAAAATCGTCCAGGCCCTGCTCGCGCATCAACTCGATGGCCAGACGGTCCTGCATGGATTGGTCAAAAAGCTCGTCGCCGCGCAGACCAAGGTTGCGCTTCAAGCCGCGCAACGTGTCTTCCATGATCTGGAACCGGCCTGCAGCTTCAGAGTTGTACTGGGGATCAATGCTGTCTTGCCACGCCAGAACCTGATCGACCGTCATTTTTGTCAGAGGCCGCGGCGGACGATCGGCCGCCCGGATACCCCCAAACACCTGATTGTAGCCGCGCGGGGCCTCAAGATCGCCGATGAAGTCCAAAGCCTGGCTAACAATGGGATCACCCGCCAGCGCGTGCGCCTGGCTTTCTGGCTGGATCTGCGTGTTCACCTCTTGGCCAAAGCTCAACTCGGCATCGGCGACACCTCCCTCAAATTCGCTGACAGAAGCGCCCTCGGGCCGTTGTGCTGCATCGGCCTCGTCGCGGGCGCTACGATAGCGCACCGCCTTTTGAACGCCTGCTAGCGCGCCACCAAGCCCACCACCGATGGCCGCCGCGGCGCCCAATTGGAGCGCCACATTGGGATCTGGTAGATCAAGGCGTTCCGCCATTCGGAACTGCCGCGGAAGCAAAAGTGCCTCCGCGGCCACACTGGCCGTCCCTTCTGCCACGACAGCGCGGGTGACATTTGCCCCTGCAGCTGCGCCGAATGGCAATGTCAAAACCGTGCTTTCGTCGGTCGCACCCGTTGCCATGCGCCCTAGAGTTTCCGGAAACCACCCGCCAGCATTCAACACGGCTGACGCGTCATCCCACTCAGCACGCAATTGATCTGTGACGCTCTGCTCAAACTCTTCCAGCGTGGCGGGCAGATCCGCCCAAGGGCCAACCGGGTCGCTTGCACGCCGGCGGGCAACCTCTTGCGTGGCCGCTCGGACCTGCGCATTCAATTGCGCCCGCGCGCCTTCACTTGGGTCGTAGTCCACCGGGCGTGGCACGAAATCATCACCCAGACGATCGGCCAGCTCGCGATAGGTTTCCACCGCGCGACGGTCCGAATAGAACCAGCTGTCGGTTTCGATTTGCTCAGCCTTGCGACCTGCCGAATACACCTCGCCAAAGCTGGGCTCTGTACGCTCCAAGGCATCGTGCATCGTGGGCGCGGTGCCCGTTTGTTTCAGCGCAAACGTCATGGCCGGGTCACCTGGATCAGCTTGCGCAGCGAGAATGTGAACTGTGCGCCGTCGTCGTTGCGCACTTCGTGCAACCGCCCCTGCAAAGGCAGAACAAACACAAACCGGTCATCGCCGATGGCTTTGATTTGCAATTCATTGAGGTCCAGTACGGACAACGGTGCGCCACCGATGACGGCCGCCTGGCCTCCGGAGATATCCGAAAGCTGTGATTTCAGTGTAGCGGCCTGCCGTTCAGCCAAGGCTGCGGCGGACGCGTCGTCCAGTCCGGCACGAAAGGGGTCGAAACTGCCCTGGACATTGCCAAGACGGTCCAGCCCGTCCTCGATGTGCCGTGCAGTCAGACCCATCGGCAGGACCGTGTCGCGTCCACGGATGTCTTGCACGCCACCGCGTGCGTCGCGACCGTTGAATGCACCCTGCCCGCCCAAAACTTCGTGCACGGCTTGGCGGTACACGCTGTCATCGATGTCATCGACGGGTCCATCCGCCTGGACACGCGCAGCATAGAGTGCATCAGCGGCGGCGCGCACGTTTGCCTGCGCCGCCTGGCCGCCGGGAAGATCCGCAAACAGCGTGCCGATCGAACTGTGGGCGGCTGATATGCGGTCTGCCGCTGGTGGCAGGATCACGTTTTTGGACTGGATAGACTGATTGCCGCGCAGGACTTCCTCCGCCAACTCAGGCGTGCCGCCAGCCAGTTGAAGCTCGCCCATCATAGTGAAGACCGGGTTCAGGTCGTAGCTTTCGACCACCGCCGGATTGGCCCCGCTCAAAGCAACCGACAATGATCGGGCAAATGCTGCTTGCTGTGCGGGATCCGCGTCGCGCGTGACGCCTTTCAGCTGTTCCCGCTCCGCATTTGACAGGTAGCGGATTTCATCGGTGTATCCGTCCAATCGTTGACGGTTCGACCAGACAACGCGCTGCTGGAGGCCGCGGGACAATGCGTCGGGACTGGAAAAATCGAGCCCGTCAGGCGACGGAACACTTAACCCTTGCGCGGCCGCATAGGCTACCGGATCTGATGCGTATCCTTCCTCGTGCGCATCCAGCGTGGACTGCAACAGCTCCAAACGCTTGGCCTGAAACTTGTGCGCGATGGGCCGATTGCGCTCGTCATCGATCAACGCCTGCAGATCTTGAGGCGGCAAACCGCGCAGCAACACTCCCTCGTCGCGCAAGGAACGTGCCGCAGCCGCTTCTTGGAACGCCTCACTGGCCTGGTACTCGGGATCGCTCAGCAAATCCTCGTTGACCGCCGTACGGCCAGCCAGGAAGATGTCGGTCATTTCGTCCAGCTGGTCCGCGACTTCATCGGCGCGCAGCTTTTCGTTGCGCTCTGCCTCGGCTGCGGCGGCCTTTTGGGCCTGCGCCAGCGTTCCTTTTGCACGGGTGCGGTACTGCTCAAGACTGTCCGCCGGCAGACCATCAAAGTCACCAGCATCTGCCGCGTTCAAGAACCCTTCCGGATCTTCGTCGATCAACCGGATCGCGCGCGCCCGATCCATGTCATTGGTCAATCCAATTTTGCGGCGCGCGGCTTCGGCCTCGTCAATTATGCCGGCGGCAACAAGGCCGTCGATCTGTTCAAACCCGTTGTCCAGCAGGACGGCCCGGGTGTCCGGATCAGCCGACGCGCCCTGCCGCGTTGCCTCATGCGCATAGGTGATGAATGTGGCTTGACGTTGCGCTTGGCGCGCCACAAGGGTCTGGCGCCCCAAGGAAAAGGCATTGCGGTTGGCGAGCTCGTCAAAGGTAAGCCCGAACTGTTCGCGGTTTTTAGGGCTGACGCGCGGACGGCCATCGTCGTGCTGTCCGGCTTCATAGGTTTGCCGAAGGCTGCCAACACCGCGTTGCCAGGCAAACTCTGCCGCGTCCGGATCTCCGATCTGGGAAACCTCCAACCGCAGATCGTTCATGTCGGCCGTCAGGTCCGTGGTGTAGCGCTGACGCTCGCGCGCCAGATAGTCGTTTTCCAGGGCTTCACCAACCTGGCGCATTTGCTCGCCGAACCCTGCCACTAGCGCGCCAGTTTGTGGCGTCTCGACTTGGATGCGGGCAGCGCGGCCGCCGGATGCGTTGGATCTTGGAACAGTCAGCGTCATGCGGCCAACCCTGGCCAGGCGTCAGGCTCCCGGTTGAACCAAGCCCCGGCCGCTGTCAAACCACCGCGCAACAGCGATTGGCGGCCGCGTGCTTCCAAAGCACGCTCTTGCGATGTCAGCTCGGCCTGCGTTGCCAACCCGTCGGATCTGATGGATTGCGCCGAAAAGGCCATTTCGGCCGCGGCTGTCTGCCCCAGGAACACGGCCGTCGCACTGTCAAGCTGAACTCCTCGCCCCGCCAGCTCGGCACTTTGCTGCGCAATAGCTGTTTTGAAACGCGCGCGTTCTCTTTGCTCTCGAACAGCGGTCAACTGCGCTTCGGTGTTGCGCTGCTGCTGAACCAATCGGGCTTGATCCCGGGCCGCTCGCCGACCAGCAACCCCTTGCGCCAGGCTACCCGCCACACTGACCAGAGTGCCGACGGTTGCAATCGTCGATCCGACCGTTGCAGCCGTTGCCGTGGCACCAGCGGCTGTTGCAGCCGCACCGCCCCCGGTCAACGCAGTCAGGATAGCCCCTGTGACGACCTCACACATTACGCCCCCCGCTCGTCGATGTTTGGAACCGTCGCCAAAACGGTCATCGGCGCGCCACCGACAGGCGTGAACCGCAGCGACACTTCGTCGGCATATCCGGACGACGTTTCGAGTTTTGAGGTGCCGCTGTATGCCGTCGATAGGTCCGACGCGACCGGTACCGGGATCAGCTCTTCCGGATCGCTCACTTGTTCGGGTTCAAGGAACGTACGCTCTACGCACTGGACGCGGCCCGCTGCCGTTTTGTGCAACTTAATGCCAGAGCCCTGAAGAAGCCGCTTTTCCCGGCCGATAGAACTGCCGTCCCGGGCGTCGGCCGGAATGTCCAGCGTTTCAAAGAAATGTGTTTCGTCAAACAGACCAATGGTCGCGCGGGTGACTTGGACCGGCAACGTCACCTCGCCGGTGACAGGCACCACAAATGGGCCGTATTGGCCAACATCCGTCCAGGCAAAGACTGTTTCATTCACGAGGTGCGGAACAAAAAAAGTGTCGGTGGGTTCTACAGGGGTGAATACCGAGGCAGCAAAGAAATGATTGGCTTGCGAAATCGGTTGGTCGCCTGCAACGATACCGTAGGTCACTGCTTGTTCTTCAACGTACCTTACGGTCTGGCCGTCGATCTCGCGGCGCACAACCATGGTCAGGGTGTCGGTTGCACTGTCCTCCGATGCGTTGATGGACTGGCTTTCGACAAACCCATTCGCGACAGAACACCGCGCAAACCCAAGAACTTGCTCCTCCGGGTCGTAGAGCATGCAGACCAGATCGCCACTACCTCGCCGGATCCAGGCAAGGCGTTGCGGCGCAGACTGCCAAACGATTTCTTTGAACCCCGGCGCGCCAAGGTGCTGGGACGGCAAGGACAGCTCAAGCGGCTTGCCGCCATCTTCTTCGAACGTGTACCGCAGTTCCTGCAGGCGCTGGCCATCCTTGGTCACAAGGATTGGGTAGCCGTAGGGCGATATCGGCCGAATAGGTCGGGCGCCGTCCGTCGCTTCGACTTCTGTGTCGAACGTGGTCGGGCCGATGCGCTGGCCAGGCGCATTTGAGAACCCGCGCAACACTTCACCCAAAGCACCGATATACATACCGCGCCGACCGCGGCGCAAAAACGTGCCGGAGTTTTGATTGTCACTGCCTGCAATGGTGTAGGCAAACGAACCATCTGCCTCAGCACTTGGCGAAAAATCCAAGAAGTCGCCCAGGGTCGAAACCCAAAGCCCTCGCGGTTCGCTGCTGGTGAACGCGGCAAACAGGCTTTGATCGTCGATTTCGAGCGCAGATGGGTAGCCAAACTGTTCCGACCAGGCACCCTGTGACCACCGGTAGGTTGGCCCATCGACGATCGGCTTAGGTACGGTTTTGATGACTTCGGCGGTCGCGGTATTTGCGTCTGTGACAGCCGTGATACGCACAATGCCAGTGGTGTCAGACACAAACCGGAACCGCGTGCCATGAAAGGCATCGGTCCGGCGCGTGCCCTCTTCGTGAATGGGCGCATTGACGCCCAGGTTACCCCCGCTCACATGCTCGTAAATGTTGTCGCCATTGCGATAAAACCCGCCAGGCGAAGTATCGACATTTCCGGTCCAGAGAGAGATGTTCAGATCGACCGGCTTTAACTGAACGGTTGTGCCCACCCAACTTGCATCAAAGACGTCGCCCACCGCGTTCAGCGTGATCGTGCCCGTGCTGCCGCTGGCACGAATGGTTTTGGCCTCGTCAAGATTTTGGACCTTGAAGGGACCAGCACTGAAATTCGCTGGCGCAATGCTCCAATTGTCCAGGGCCTGCCGCGTTAGACGCTGGATAGGCTGCTGCCCGTCGGCGATGTAAATAGCATCTGCCGATTGAACCCACCAAAGCCGGTCCAGAGCGTCCGCATCGTAAGGAGTGGCGAGTTCGTAAGGCACTCCACCGCTCTCAATCAACGTGCCGTAGCGCCATACACGCATGAAACCGTCGGTAAATTCGAGCGTCACGGCATCGTTTTCCGAAAACTGGAAATTGATCAGGCGCGCATAAGCGTTGTTCCTGGTGTTGCCGCGGAACTGCGTACCAGGCGCCCGCGTCACACCGCCCTGCCGCAGCGGCACAAAACCATTGCATGCCCGCAGGCCGGTTTGGTTGCGCTGGTAGTCTGGCCGGCTGAACAGCAAGGGCGAGATTTCGCCGCTGGCCATCGAATACTGGGGAGGTCGGGATGCTGTCATCGCTGCGCCTCGTGAACCCAGTCGTTTTGGTCCTCGTGCCCATCCCAACGCTCCGCGCTCGCAGTCACCCGATCGTTAACGGTGGCTTGCTCCAGCGCGTCGATTGCATCAGTTTTGAGATCCGCCCGCTTGGTGCGTGATCCGACATGCTTTGGGGCCAAGCGCACCGCCAGCTGGTAACTCACCGCCGTTTGAAAGAGCGCCGGCAGCTTTGTTTCGTCGGTGATCAGGCGCGTGTAGCGCACAGTGAGCCCGGTGGCGCTTTGACTACGGATCAATTCACCTTCCTGGCGCCACTTGACCTTGGACACAACGGCGCGCAGCCGGACACAATTCCCGGGCAACTGGTGCAGATACGGCAGTTCCGGGTCCTCAATTTCTCCCTCTGGAAGAGGGGACAATATAGGCAGTCGCGCCATGCGCCGCGCGAAACCCCAATCGTGATGCGCTAGGCAGATTTCCAATGCCATCGGATACTGGCTCGTCGCCGAAGCGCCTTTTTCGCCCGGTTCTGACAAGGACGCAGGCGGCGTCACTTCCATGTAGCGGAACGCTTGTTGAACAATGGTGGACGTGGCGATCGGCGAGGTCATAAGGCTGCCAAATGGTTGGGGAAGCGCCAGGCGGGGACCGCCTCGCGCAAGGTCTTGTCGCGGCCTGTCAGGCCGTGATGTACGCGATCCGGAAGGGCATCGATCCGGCGGCCGTCGCATTGGCTTCGGCATGCTTGTAAAGCGCGATGGTGCCGCCTGGGTTTTTGGCTAACCCAAGGATCTCCCACAGCCGACGACCATGATTGGCATCGCCAATGGCAAAAGGCTGCTGGATCGCCGAAGCGGCGCGCGCGACGTCCAGCATGGCATCCGTGTCGGTTTTGGTGCCGATGACGATTTGCGCGAAGCCGTCATTTTCAACGTCGAAGAACGTGCCTTCGTGCAGCAAACAATCTGCCGGCAGATCAATCAGCTTGTAGGTCGAACCGATAAGGTCATCAGCGGCATTCGTAACGGTGCCGGTTGCCAGGATAAGGCGACCACGCGCCTCGGCGGGATCTGGGCTGGTGTCGGTGGGATCGAAAAAATCCCGCACCAGTGTGGAAGTAGAATTGACAAGTGCCATGTCTGGTTTCCTTGTGAACTTTGAACGTCAGACGGGTGACGGGGTGATGGGAACGGGCCACCAGATGGCGGCCCGCAGGATCACACGGTTTCGGCGCACCGGATGACGCGGACGCCTTCGTCCTCGATGCGGCCCGCAACCGGGTAGCAGTCGACCAGAACGCGCGGCAGGTTCTTCGCAGAGCTGTCGTTGAACATCATGCCCTGGACGTCTTGCCACATGCCGCAAATGATATTGGCCTTGGACCAAAGCGGGATGAGACGATGATTTGCGTCATCGGTTGGCAGGCGGTTTGTGAACAGCCAGTTGATGCCCAGCAAACGACCCGGCTTACCTTCGCGGATGTTGTCCACATCAAACGGGTTCAGGTTTTTACCTGTCTCGACGGCCAGGTTGATCAGGTCCGTTTTCTGCCGCGGCGAAATCAGACCGTAGATTTCATCCTCGGTTTCCAGCCCGAACTCTTCGAGCTCCATGCTCTCACACGCCGCCCGCAGCTTGGCGATGCCAAGACCGGTTGGCGTGCCAGCAGTACCATAGTCCGCGGCCAGGTAATTGTTTGCCGGCAGTGCCACCGTGGACGTCGGCGTTTTGCCTTCAAACACGCTGCCCAGAATGCCACCGGATGCGAGCTCGGCTGGGCTGCCCTTTTTCTTGCGCACACCAAGGATGCGATCGAACACCCCACGCTCGCAGGCTTTGACATGGGCCATGGTCAGCGGCGATGTCGGATCCATCGCTTGGTCGAATTTTTCTTCTTTTGTGATCAGCTGACCGGATTGCACGACGGGCGGCCGCACCAACCAGCGCCGCGAACGATTAGGCGGGTTGTCTGGATTGCGGCGTTCATAGTCTTCACCTTCTTGGTAATCGACCTGATCGATCAGATCCGCCATGTCTTGCGCTTCGCCAGTCGCCGACACGATGGTCACAGCATTGCGCAGCGGATTGGTCATCTGCTGGACGCGCATCTTGACGTTGCTTGAGAAGGTGAGCTTGTGGTGGTCCTCGACCACTTGTTGATAGGACATGCCTATGCTCCTGCGAAATTCAACGATGTTCGGTGATTTTCGGAAGAGCCACCCGGACGATCCGGACCCGACCTGGGCTTAACGCTGCATCGGCGCAGAGGCTTGTCTCTGATCAGACGGACCCTGGAATGCAAGGGCCACCCGTCGCGTCGATTTGAAAAACAGAAATGACAAACTTGTCAAGAAAAAACCACATGTGCGCGATTTCAAACTGAAACGCGCACATGTGGTGCCTCATTCGACTAGGCGACGATCTTGCGGAGCCGGTCGATTTCTGGCTGCAGCTGTTTGATCTTGTCTTTATCGTTGGCGGCCACAGCCTCGTAGTAGTCGCCGCCCTTTTTTTCCAGCTGCTGCAACCGCTGGCGCGCTTCTGCTGGTGTGCTTGTGAAACTGGTGTTGGTATCGCTAGGCACAAATCCGTCATCGGACATTTTTTCACCCATGGCGATGAACAGCCGCATGGTGTTCGCATCGCCGATCTTTGGCTGCAAGGCTGCGGCAATGCCTGCCATGGCCGCGCTATCAAGGCCCGCGGCTTCTGCCATGACGGATGCAGCCTGTTTGGCCAGCGTCAGCTTGGCAGGCAGCTGCTCCCCAAAGTCTTTACCAAGGTTCGCCATCATCTCGTTATTGGCCTGTTTCAGATCTTCCCCGGCGTCGTGATCCAAAGACGCAACGTGTTCAGCAAAGAGGCCCACAAAATCGTTCAGGGCGTCACTCGTCAAACCATGATTGTGAGCAATATCGCGGCTTTTGGCTTCCAGCGCATCATTCCACTTAGCTTCCTTTGGCCAGCTGTGTGGGCGCGTCACCTCGTATTTGTCGGGTGCTTCAGGGATCCCGAAGGCGCTGCCGTTTTCTTTCAGCCACTCCGCAACGCTCTGGCCCTCGGCCGGCTTGACCAAAAGGTCATCAGCCGATCGCCCCAGCTTGGTCTGCGCTGATTTCTCCATTTTGGCCAACGCAACCACCGCTTGGACGGGATCATCCACGGTCAAGCCCGACGAGGTGAGCATTTCGCTGTAGTCTTTCAGCTCGTCACGCTCCCACCATTTGGCCTCGCCGGATCCGCCCTGGCCGCCGTCGCCACCATCGCCGCCATCACCGCCTTGGCCACCGTCGCCACCATCGCCTCCGCCACCTTGGCCGCCATCACCGCCACCTGCACCACCATCGTTTGGGGCAAAGAACGGCAATTTCATCCACCAATATTCAACGAACATGTTTGTCCTCCATGAGCTCGTTTAGGTCATCAACAGTCACGCCACCCTGCGCCAAAAGCAGGATGGCAAAATCGCGGCGCCCGGCCTCATAGGCCAAGCGGTAAGGATCGATCGGTGCAACCTCGGCAAAGCCTTCGACCATGTTGACCGGCTGCTGCACGAACAACCCGCCTTGGATCACCAGGTCACGGGCCAGATCTGTGTCTTTGCCAAAGGCGCGGGCCCAGCGTCGCGCAGCGTCAGCCGCCGTGCTGTCGTTGTGGGGGGAGAAAAAGGCGCGCAGGACGCCGAGACGGTCAAACATTAGAAATTCCTCAGATCAATCATCGCAAACCGTTTTTTGCCGCGAGACCAACGGCAAAACCGATACAACTGGCAATCAAAGCCACCGGACCCATGGGTAGACCTTTGGTTTCAGCAACGCCGATGAAAAAGCCGGTCAACGCGGCAATGATGATTGGCCACATCACCCCTGCCCTCCCAACGCACCGGCCAAATCACCGACCGCAGACGCACCGGCCTGCAGCTGCGCCAGATGATCCGCCTGTTGTTGCTGCTGGGCGCGTGCCTCAGCAATTTGATCCGCCTCGTCGCGGCTGCGCAGGATCCGCGCAGGCAGGCTTGGGCTGGCGTCGTGAAGCGTTTCAGCAACCGCATCCGGATCAACGCGATCGATGTAACGCGGGTTGACCTGTGCAAGCGGCCCCAGGTCGTTCAGGAACTGACGCACCGCCTGCCCTTCCCGGGCACGCAACGCCATGGTTGCCGCGGACTGGTACCGAGCCCGCAAGGGCAAGCCCTCCGCTTCGTTTGGCGGCGGCAGGATCTGGCCAGCGCGCCACAACAGCGTAAACCGACGTTCAAATTTCGGGGCGGCGTACTCTTCCATGATCCGATCGGCATGCGGCGCCCAATTGCGCAACCGGCCCTCTTCCATGATGCGAGTTTCTTCTTCGGTCACACCTGTGCGGCCGGTCAGCGACATGACCGCGTAATGATAGGCATCCTTGACTGCTTCGACCTTGGCGCGCTTTTCTTCCATGGTCAGACCAATGCTGGGCGCGTGGGTCATGTTGCGCACCAACTCGTTGCCGCGCATATCGATCCCGCCATAGATCGTATAACCTGGACGGAATGTTCCGTTCAAAGGCACAGCATTCCGATCGGGTGCCAGCTTTGTCGGGTTCGCCGCGAACTGCGCTGCCCGGATCGTCTCGGCGTCCATCAGGTTGACCATGCGGGCTGACGGCAAGGCGATCATGCCCGGCCCGGTGCCATAGGTCATGCCGCTGTCCACGTCCCAGCGCGGGTAATACCCGGGCATGTCATCGTGACCGCCCAACTTGACCAGGCAATCATCCATTTCGCAGGCGGTGACAGCCAACCAACGCTTGCCACGCGGGCCCATCTTGCCACGCACAAACTGGTCATTGGGCAGGACGTGGTAGTAAAACGTGATGTCGTCGCGTTTGCCTTGCTCTGCCATTTCCATCAGCTTGGGCGGCAGAGCCTTGTCACCATAGGCACGCGCAGCGCTTTCCGGCTTCAGGCTGTACTTGCGTACCATTTCGATCACGCGGCCATGCGCATCGATGTCCACCACCATTTCAGCCAATGACAGGGTCACATCGATGAACCGTTGATTTGCCAAATCGATTTCATCGTACCCGCAGGCATTTCCAAAAGCCGACAGGTCCGAATACGCCTGAAAGGTCGCACCATAGAACGGGGAAATGGACGGGCTGAAACTGGCCATGACGCGCGATGTTGCGTGGTCCAACCATTCCGCCATCGGTTTCCAGGCATTCAGATCTGCGTCAGGCGTTTCCAACCCGCCCCAACGCATTGCCGGGTTCGTCAGCGACGCATAGATCCCGGCGGCAAAGCTGGACTGCGCCATGATCGGTTCACTGCTGAGCGGTTTTTCCTGACGCTGGCGCTTGTGGTCATAGAGCCCGAAACCGCCCCGTTGCGGGCGCATCAGGCGTGCAATATCTTCCCAATCCTGCTCATAGCAGACCCGGCCAACGCGCAGCTCGTCAAATCGTTCGCGTGCGCGTTTGGCCTTGGGATCATCTTTCATGCCGATCATGCTGTTTGCCCTAACTTTGGCGTTGCTGGCAGACCTACAGGGCTGGTCAGGATGTCAGCTGCAGCGCCCTGCCGACGCCGGCGCAACCGTGCCTCGATGTCAGCTGTCTGCGTGCTTTCGCCGCGATCAGTGGCTGCAATGAGCGGTGCAGCGACGGTTTGCGGCGCTGATCTGCCGCCTCCGAAAATGGCTTCACACATGGGTTTAAGTCTCCTGACTGTGTTTTTGAGAGGTCCAGGCAAATAGGTGAAAGCAATCGGACCCATCTGGTCCGTAGCCGTGCAAAGGGGTTTCGTGTCGAAAACCACATCCCTGCAAAAAGTGTGCCGCGCGGCTGTGACCCGTCCAGCTGCGCGCTTCGATCCGGTGAATGCCAAGTTCTTCACAAAACACAGGCAAATCGCGCCGGATCCGGCGCATGGCGGCAAGGATCGGTTGCTTGAATTTTTCATGGTTGCGGGACATGAATGCCCCCTGCGCAACGCCGGCCTGCCCTGTGTTTGACAGGCCAAGAACGGCAAAAGGTGTGGAGCTGTCCGACGAAATGCCATGAGCAAAAACGACGGACAGTACACGCGCCGGATTGACAGCGCGCCAGTCGGCGAACAGCGCCAAATGCGAAACAGACTGCCCACGCACCACGGACGCCTCAAGTTGATCCATCGGATCCAGGCGCGACAGAACAGCCATTGCGCGGTGATCATCATAGTCCAGAACGTGGAGCGTGGGCTTGGTCATGTCAGCTGGTCCTGATCAGGCGGCTTGGAGCAGCATACGCCGCGCCTTGTTGCACCAATTGGCCAGCGCATCTGCCTCGCCACCGCGGGCGCCCGCCTCGAGGCCAGCCATCCGGAGATACGAGCGACCTTCGGTCGTCGCGCGAAACTTCGCGCCCTCTTTTTCCCGCAGCTCATGTGCAAAGGCGGCAAAGGTTTGCCCCGGCCGATTGTCGATCACCTCGACGATGCGTTTGATGTTCTGCAGATCCAGACCGTCCTGCGCTGCCTGACCGGTTTCACCATCGCCTTCGTTTTCCGCAGGATCATTTTTAACCGTGTCCTGGCCCGCATCGGCCTTCACCGTGTCCTGGCCCGCATCGGCCTTCACCGTGTCCTGGCCCGCATCGGCTTTCACCGTGTCCTGGCCTGCATCGGCCTTCACTGTGTCCTGGCCTGCACCAGCTTGTTTCGATTTTCGCATGATCATTGATCTCCATAAGGGTTGAGAAGGTCCCATTGGGACGTGAGGCCGCCGCCACCCGACATGGACGGTCCTCCGTTGTGACCCATCTGGCCACGTCGATCATTGTCGGGCAGTTTTTTGGCGTACGGGCTCGTGCCATCCGCCGAATGCTCACTCAAAAGCAGATACTGCAGGCCATCGTGCACGTTGGCCTCGGTGTAGCTTTTGTCCGGCACCTTGCGCTTGTCGCCGCTTTTGTTGACCTCTTCGGTCCACACATACCGGGCTGCAAAGCCGCGGATCAGGAACTTGCAGCGGGGATGCACGATCAGCCCAGGCTCGCCGCGGACCAGCGGCGCATCCAGGGCTGCGCGCACGGCTTCAAGGCGTGGATTGATCCGGTTCGTCCCGATCCGCTGCGGTCGCACGTAGAAACCGGCTTTTTTGCTCACCTCAAGGTTCCAGGTCGCGTTTTCATCCGCAGCCTGGGACGCGCCATGCTCGCCCGCCATGTCGCCAAAACCGGCCTCAACCTCAAAGCCGCGAAACTCTTCGTCCAGGATGTCGGCAAGACGCTCGCCAAACACCGACGCCATCAAGCGCTCCGACGGGAAATGCACTTCGCGGTAGATCCGCCAACGGTACTTTTCGAGGCATTGCCCGATGACAGCCGCGCCCTTAAAGCCCTGGTCGAGCCCGACGCGCAGCGGAATGCCGGCAACGGGCTGCAGCGACGTATCGGACGCGTGGATCCGTGGGTTGTAGTGGTCTTTCCAGACCGGATCACCGACACGCAGGTAAACGACCTTGTTGTAGACCAAACGATCGATCATATCGCCGCGGCCGGCCAGTTTCATGGCCGCGATTTGGCGTTCGTAGTAGCTTGGCGACAGGTTCTGCAGGTTTTCACATCCGGGCACACCGAACCCAGGCTGATTGTAGAACGCGATTTCGATGCGCTTGGCTCCTTCTGGAAGGCCGGCGGACAGCTCATCGCCCAGGCGCTTGCGTTCTTCTTCGTCATGGAACACCCGAAACGCGTAATTGTCCTCGTCGGGCGCGTTGAAGTCGCCCACGATCTGCCCGTAGCTGCGCAAATGCTGTGGCAGACCCTCGAAGTGTTTGCGCGCCGGTGCCCGATCTATCCGACCGATCCCAACGGTCAAGATTTCTTCGGGCATCGTGTCGAGCTCATTCAACACCAGGTCCGTGGTTTGCAGACCACGCATCGAATTTACGATGCTGTCGCCGAACGCCAGAAACCGGGCAATGAAGGTGATCGGGCCAAATTCGTCCTCGAACCGGATCACGTGCGTCACGGGATCACCGCGACCACCAGACCAGTGGCCCAGGTCTTTTGGAAACACCTCAAGGTAGCTTGGGATCGATGTCGACCAAAGCTGACGGTAGGTTTCACGGGTGAACGTGACGGTGTATTCGCGCTCTCCGGTCAAGACCGAACGCGGCATCTCGATCGCACGGCGCAGCCGCGATTTCATCAACGTGGTTGTTTTGCCAGACCCGACCGGCCCTTGAATGCCCAACAGGTCCGCATTCGACCAATAGAACGCTTCGGCGATGGGGCCTGGGAAATTGGCCGCCTGCAAATCAGGGAGTTGACCCTCGGCGAAATTGCCGTTTAGGCTGTGAATTGCCTCTTTCGCATCAAGCCCCTGCAGCTTTGCGACCTGATCGTCTGTCAAACCGACAGATGCACCATCCCCCTCACCCCTCTGGGCGTCTGGCATGGCCAGAGTTAACCCCCAACCCCATCCACCGGTTTTGAGTATCGCGCTCAATTTGACCTCCGAAGCATTTCCAAAATGCTGAATGGGGTCGGACAGAGGGGTAGAGAGGCAAGGCGCGCGAGGCCCCCCCGGGGGGTCGAGGCCGCTTTGCCCAGGGCGCGGGCCAACTGATTTTCAATCAGTCGGATGCGTCTATGATTTCTCAGTGCTTTCAACACGTTGGCTACTCCGTCCGACTTTCTGCGTCCGACGCGTCCGATTGCGTCTCGCTAACCTGTTGATTTTGCTGCATTTCATAAACCACATCCGCCGGAGCCATCCGACCACGGATCCGTGCCGGTTCTGGCGTCACATCGCGGGCCTGGGCGGCAGGATCGGCCGTGCTGGGCGCACCAGGCACCACGATCTGGTTGGCTGGCGGTGGCGCGTCGTCTGGTGTGGCCTTGGGCGCGCCATAGGGCATCAGGGCATCCGCTGCCCGCAGCTGGGCCGTGCGCACCAGCTGCAGGGTGTTCAATCGCTGGGCCAGGGTGGGCTTGGCCTCCACCAAGCTATCGCCATCCTTTTCAGGCCGCGCACCGTCCTGCGCCCAGGCCAGTATCCGCTCAGCCTGCGCCATGGCTGCCTCCAGGCTGTCACCGTCCTTGCGGTCGAGCCCCGCAATCTGCGCCAGCACCTGCTCGGGGAACCGGTAGCCTTCTGCCGCCAGGAACTCACGCATCTGGCTCAGCGCCTTGCCCTGCCCGCGCTTCACCTTGCCATCGTCCACCAGGTCCGCGCCGTCCTGTTCATCGGGCAGCAATGACAGCTGCTCCTGCATCGCTCGATCAGATCGCAGCCGTTCATCCGCTTCACGGGCCAGCTTTTCGTACTTCGTGTCGCGACCCGGCATCAAAAAGCACCCTTTTTCAATGAAAACAGAGGCTTAGAGAGAGACGCAACGCTACCCGCAACACTTCTTGGCATGGTGTTGCGGCATTGTTGCGGGCATGTTGCGGGTAAAATATCAATCTTTTCAATAAGATAGATATAAAGAGCAACACCGCAACAGAAAAACAGGGGGTGCCTCACGTGCGCGCGCGCGGGTGTGCACGCACATGTGTACGGGGGGATTTTCTGTTGCGGTGTTGCGGCTAGGGGTGAAGTATCTGTTTTTAAACGGTTTTTACCCGCAACAGACCCGCAACACATACGGGGGCGTCCGTGTTGCGGTGTTGCGCCCCAAACCCGTCGATCTGGACTGTGGCGCACGCAAATTATGGCACCAAACGGGTCGGGGAAAAAGCGACAATAAGCGCGTGTTTTCAGATGGTTGATCGTGTCAAGCATTTTCTTTAGCCAAAATCGTCGATGTCTTTGGTGGTCTTGGGCGCGCCGGGCTGATCAGCGTTGCTGATGCGATCAGCGGGGAAGGCAAAGAGGCCAGGAACGGCTGTCAGGGGGATGACAACGCCACGACTGGCTATGCCAGCCAGACGCTTGACGCCGGCCGTCTCAGCGCCTGGCACGCGTTTTACGGACTGCGCCCACACTCCACCGGCCCACTGCGTGCCCTTGAAAAGATCCAGCAAGCCTGGGATCTGCTTGTTGGCAATGAACAGCGTCGCATCCTGCATTTTGCCGGTGACGCGCATCCCTGCCTTGGCCAGCTTTTCATTGGCGATCTTGGCACGATCCAGCGCATCGATGGCGTCCGATCCGTCGCCCGCAAGGCTGATCGGTCCGCCGGGCAGCTGGGCGGCCGACATGATCCACTGCGCCACGGTGTGAAGCTCTCCGCGCCTGTAGATGTCGAATGGCTGGCCCAATAGGTGCACCAGCATCGCCTCGGCATCGTTCATCACGTCATCGCGGTCTGCCTCGGCCACATAGGCGATCTTTTTGGCCCAGCTCTGGGTGATTTCTTCGTCGGGCAGATCCTCATTACAGGCCATGTCAGCCATCGCTAGGACCGTGCCCCAATTGTCCGCGTCCCTGCCCGTCACGCCGGCGATTTCCAGCGCGTGGCGCCAAGCCTCGAGGCGTTCCGGCCATGTGTCCCACCGCGCGATCAACAGCTGTTTCAAGCGGGCGCCACGGGCGCGCCAGGTGCGGGGTTGCAGGCTCAGCTTGGCCGACCCTTTCTCAAGTGGTTTTAGCTCGAGGCGGATTAGGCGCTGCACGTCCTGAGTTTTCATCACGCCGGGGATCAGGATCGAGGAAAACAGGAACGCGGAATAGACCTTGCCCCCCACGCCTGTTTGATCGGCCGAGCCCCTGAACCATTCACCCCCGGACGCGGCGACCCGCGCCAGGGCGATGATGTCCCGCTCTTTGGTGGACCGTTCGTCGCCCGGCTCGAGCTCGTCCACGGCCACGGGCAAACTGGACTGGCCGAGCTTGCTGGTGATGCCGGATTTGGTGGCGTCGGTGGTCTGCACCAGGCCATCGTCACCGTGCAGCATCTTGACCAGGCGCTGCAGTTCTGACTTGCCGGCCCCGGCCGGGGCCAACAGCCAAAAGACAGGGCGCCAGTCCAGGGCGCCGCACAGCATTTGGGTCGCGATCATGCCCAGGGCAATGAACGGGTGCACATCCTTGTTGGTCCAGTTCCAGGTTTCCAGGGTGCGCAGGATCTCGGGTGTCGGATCCGGCGCTGTGTCGCTGGTGTTCGGGTGTGGGATCGTGGGCTGGGCAGGGTAGATATGGCGCCCCAGGCGGCCCGGCTTGTGCACCTTACCGTCAAACAGCACCTGATCGCCCATGTGATAGACCAGCTGGCCATCTTCGTCCGTCCAGGCGCCCACGCCGCGCACCGCGTTGTCAGGATTGAACACGCCACATTCCGACGCGGCCGCGTGCATCGACATGCTGGCCGTGGTCTGATCAAAGCGGTTTTTGACCCGCTCGAATGTGCCGTCCTCGCCCTTTTTCCACTGCGGGAAGTTGTAGCAAAGGCGCGGGATCTGATGACCAAACAGGCCCTGGATGTTCTGGGCGTTGTGGTTGTCGATGGCCCTCAGCTGGCCAAGCACATCGAGGTAATAGGCGTATTTGCCACGGACCCCAAGAGGCGTGACCGGGCAGTCATCAAATATTTCACCACGGGCGCGATCTCCCGCGCGGCCACTGCCTTGGCCGCCTGCGCCACTGCTGGATGCGTCAGATGGCTTGGCGTCACGCCTTTCATCTGCGCCAGGACGGCCTGCATTTCCGGCGTCATCTGTTTTTGGGTGTCTACCATCGTCTTGATCCTTTCGTGGTGCCTCGGGCGCGTTCGCCAGGGCGTCGCGCAGATCGTCAGTGGTGGGTGGGGGGTCTTTGCGATAGCTGGCCGGGTTGGGGTTCTTTAGCCAGGCGTCGTTGTTCTGCTCAATGTCAGCCACTCAGATCTCCATACTGTTGGCGATCGTGGCAACCCGATCGATGAATTTGCGGCGCGCAACGCTGTCGCGACGGCCGTAGGTCGGTTTGGCCAGCTCAAGGCGGGCCTGCGATGCGGCCGCCCTGGCAATCCGCTGCGCCGAAAAGCGAAAGCCCCGATCCAGCGGATGCGCGTGCAGCTCTGTGACGGCCCCGTACTGATCGAAGGCGATGTGCGACCCCTCGCCAAAGCCCAGCACGTGGGCCGTGCCGTCATGGTCAAATTCAGCGCGGAAGTTCATGCAACGCGCCCCGCCTGGCGTGCGCGCATCAGATCCGCCTGGTCAGCTGCGGCGATCAGATCGCGGGCAACGGCGCGGGCCTGGTCGGGACCAAGCGTCATTGCCGAAATAACGTCGCCCTCGTCGTCGCAATGCAGCAAGTGGACGTTTTGACATTTGCAGTCGTCGGCACAGTTCCCGACAACAACGCTGTCTGCGTAGATTGGATCGATCATGGATGATCCTTCTTCGGAAACGTCTGCGTGAAGCTTTTGACCAGCCATGAGTGCGGGCAGATGTATGCCAGAGCGACAGCGGGTAGCCCAAGAGGACCGTCAATCGCCGCCGCGTAAACAATTTTCCCCAGGCGGGTCAGTTCAATGCGATATGGCATTCAACCCTCCCCATGCTCTTCTGCGCGATCGATGCGTTCGATCTCCGCAATCAACAGCGCGGCCGCGACCACAAGGTTCTGCCGTCTTGTGGCCTTTGGCTTCCACCATTGACTGCCCCAGAGCCAAGGCGCGGGCGGACTGCCCGGGATCGGGTGCGTTTCTGTGTTCAGCACATAGCAACACGCCGCCTGGACCAGCTCGTCGTTTTCGTACGCATCATCATGGATTGCATCGAACCCCTCCGCATCCTCCTGGCGGTAACGCTCGGCAATCACATCTTTCGTGCCCTGGCGCAGTTCGTCGCCATCGATCCAGCCGGCCGCCTCGGCCGCGGCCATCCAGCTGTCGGCAAAGGCATCATCAGGGTTTTCGTCGCCCCAGGCTTCCAAACTCATGCGCTTTTCTCCTGTTCAGCTCGCCAATCAGCCCAGGACGGATCGGTCATTTTGTGATCGATCCATTCTTGGGTGTCGGGTGTCGGATCAAACGGCTCAGCATCTGGGTCATGGCAGCGCTCGCACAGCGCCTGTGTCCAACCCTCTTCGGTTTTGCGGTGGCTCAAATGTTCGCCACAGAAAAACAGGCCGCAGTTTTCAGTCGGATCCCCGCCGCAGGCGTAGGCAATCCCGCGGTCTATATCGGCGTCGCATCCGGGGTGGTCGCACTTTGCAGGGACGCCATAGCCCTGATCGCGACCATTCATTTCGTAGCAAGCATATCCCATCAGGCGACACCTCCTGTTTGCGGCTGTTCCGACCGCTGCGCCACGCGCAGGGCATCGTTCAAATCCTTGCCACCCCAACGGTTCTGGAACACACGCACGGTGCGGCCGGCGTCCTGGTGGCGGGCAATCGCGTGATCAAGCGCCCTTTGGGCCTCGGCCGCTTCGTCCAGGTCAGCAATCAGGGTCACGCGGTCCACGTTGTCGGGCAGCTTCACGCTGCCCAGATTGCCCAGGGAAATGGCGGCCAGGACGCGCTGCGCGGGCAGCAACATGACCGCGCTTAGCGCGTCCTCGATCCCCTCCGCGATGTAGACATGTTGACCAGGCGGCGCGTGCCGCAACGCCACGGGTTTGCCGCCGCGCGGGCCAATACCTTTCCAAAGGTGAATTGCGGATCCGCCATAGCGGCCCAGCACCTTCTTGGGCTCGGGCACCTGTGCCTTGCCCCAACGGCCGTTTTGGTCCAGGCCCAGATAGGTGCGATGGCAGGCAACCACCTGGCGGCGGTGGTTTGTGATCAGCGCCACCATGGCGGGCAGTTTCAGCTCGATCCACTCGCCGGTGCCGCGGTCCATGTGTTCATAGTGGCACTCGGGGACGTAGCGCAGGACGCCGGGCTGCCGCCCCAGCTCGGCAAAGTCGATCCCGCGCTGGTCGCGCAGGTAAAACTCCACGGGCGTTCCGCGCAGCTGCTCCTGACCGCTCAGCCAAATGGCATGTGCCTGCTTGGCCCGGCGCGCGATCTTCTCCTTTTCGTCCGCTTCCATCGCCTTGCGCCGGGCGGCCGATGCCTGCGCCGCGGCCTTGCGCCTGGCGATGTCGGCCGGGCTTTCCGTCTGCAAGCCCAGGAATGCCCGCGCCTCGGCAAACGCGCCCTTGGCATCACAGCCCAGGGACAAGCGGATCAGATCGATGATGTCACCAAACCCTTCGCCTGGCACATCACCCACAGCGTGATCTCGCCACCGCCCCGCATCGGGTCCGGACATTTGCACCCAGAAGCTGCCCACGCTGCGATCGGCACGGCCGGGGTTCAGCGTGAAATACTTGCCAAAGGCGGTGTAGCTGCCCTGGACCGCAGGGGCATAGTGCGCAACCACGCTGTCTACCTGGTCCAAGAGCATCGCTTTGATGTCGTCAACAGTGTGGGTCTGAGCGCGGGTCATGCCGGCTTTCCTGACGGCATGGGGTTAGGACGAAACACACATACGAATTGCGCATCGATAGGTGAGCGTCCGTTTGTTTCCACCATGGCCTCAAAATTGGCCCGGGCGCGGTCGCGGCCCTCTAAGCACTTTTGCCAATCGTTGCCTGCGACCTCATGCGACGACATGGTCACACCGTTGATGATGATCAGGAAAAGCAGGGTCATTTACCTACCCCCTCTCCCGCCGCAACACGCGCCTTTAATGCGGCGACAAGGTCGTTCAGCTCGGAATGCGTAGTGCGACCCTCGCTCAAGGCTGCCCAACGGGCCCGCGCATGGCCAGGCTGGATTTTCAAAACAGCACCAGCGCCCGCGATGCCCGTGCCCTGCCGGATCAATTCAGCAAAGCGCAGATCGCGCTCAGGGCTAAATTTTGGATCAGCCGGCAGCTTGGACAGGTGCTGCTCAATATCGAGCCAACCCTCGCCACGGCGTGCCTCGATTGTCTTTTTGAGATTGAAAACCTTGTTCTGAACCTGCTTCAAATCTCGGTTCAGCTCACCGGCCAGCTGCTTTGCCTTTTTGCCTGCCAGGACACCGACAATCACCGCCTCGATGTCATCTGCCGACCAGGCCTGAATGTCCTTTGCCTTTACCCCCTCGCGCCTGGCCTTGGGTCGTTTTAGCCCGGTGGTTTTGGGGGCTTTGGCTGGCGGCTTTTTCGGCTGAGCTGGCGCAGGCTTCGGATCCGGTTTGAACTCGGGCGCCGGGGACGCCGCAATTGGCGCCGGCGCCAGCTGATCGACCACAACAACCGGGCCGTCGCCCTCGGGATCGTTGCTGATCCGTGGCAGGTCAAAATGGTCCGGATCCAGTTTCAGGCACAGAAACCCGTCAATCCATTCGGTTGTCGGATGAAACCCCAGCGCCTCGATTTGATCGCAGGCAAAGCGTACGATGTCTAGCGCATCGATGCGGGCTTTCGCAGCGCTCAAGTGAGCGTTGGCAGCCTGGGCGGCTTGATCCAGGGCGTTCATGCTGCTGCCCTCCGTTCGCGCCAGGCGTCCAGCGATCGCCCTGCCCGCCACTTTGCAAAGGCTGCGACCGCGTTGCTGACCTCAAGGTGCGCGGTGAGCTCGGCAACGGGTGCAAAGCTGTCATGCGCGCGAACCAGGTTGCCGGCCGCCGCGGCCATGGGGCCCACGATCGGATGCGCATCGCTCACATACGGCAGCACCTCGCGCAGAACCTCGATGAACATGTCAGTATCGGGATCCTCGGGGCGCCGGATTGCCGCGAACCAGGACAGGGTAAACGCCAGCGTCTGATCAGCAGCGGTAAAGGGTGTGTTCAGATCAGCCATGGATGTCCTTTCTGCCCAGGTCGGGCGGTTGCGGGATGTTCGCGCGCTCAACAGCGGCAAGAAGATCATCCCCGGCTTGGGCCAGGCCCGTGCGATCGGCCTGCAGATCCTGGAAGGCGGTGGCGAAACTCAGCGCCGATCGAACCAGCGGGTCAGACTGCGAACCCATTGCTTCGGCCTGCGTCCGCAGCTGCTCCACATCATGGGCAGGCAGGCCGCCGGATTTGGCGGACATGGCCACGGCAAAAGCCTGCATGCGCAAAGCAACCCCGGCCTCATGCGGCATGGCCCCACTCCGGAATGTGGCGCTGACCAGGCACGATTTTGCACTTGAACCCAGCCAGCGCCTGCGGTGTACGAGGGGGCGTCTGTGACCTACCTTCTAAGGTTCCCCAACGGGTGCTGACGGACTTGCGGCCCGGACCAGACCCCCTCTCTCGGGTATGACTTGGAATGCGGGTGGCCGATTGGGACCGCCACCCGCACATGTTGACGCCGATCCACTCACGAGCGCCAAAGATCGCGGCCCAGCACGCACGGCCGCGAATGGAAAGAAAAAGCCAGGCACAACCGAGGGAGCGGCGCGCCTGGTGAGGTTCCGACCCACAACAGGCAGGGCGCGCAGTCCAGCCCATGGCCGGGACTAACAGCCAGAGACCAGGACTGCAGAACGGACGTGGCGGTGTAGCGCGGCGACCGGGGGTCGGGGTTGGGGAGAAACAGGTCATTCTGCGGCCACCTTCTTGGCCGCGGCAGCGGCCCGCAGCTGGCGGGCGGCTTGTACGGCATCGTCGATATCGTCCCGCGTAGCACCCTCGATCAGCCACTTTTCAGCTGCACCAACGTCCATCTTGCGCAGCACCGACAGGGCCTTACGCTGGATGTAGGGCGGTAAATCACCGGCTTGGCGCCAACGCGACGCGCGAGCCCAGGAATACGCCGCTTTTGGCTTTGCCCCGATGGCTCGCTCAAATTCAGCTTGGCTGCCGAACAGCGCTTCGCATACCGCCAGTGGTGTCAGGTCGTAACTCATAGCGCTAGATGTAGACCCAACACACAGCATCTTGCAACGCATATTTTTCGTTTTTCGCAGATGTATGTGCGCGGGTTGGTGACTACTTGTCGAAAAATGGACGACAAGTGGTTCAAGAAAAAGCAAAAAGAAAAAGGTGTGACGGCTGATGAAATTGCCGCCCGAATGGGCCGCGACCGATCAGCAATTTCTCACATCTACACCGGCAAACGCAAAATGTCGTTTGAGTGGGCAACGGCCTTTTCAGATGTGCTTGGCGAGCCTGTCAGCGTGATCCTCGAGAGAGCCGGGGTTGCGACTGCGCAGGAAGCCCAACCACTGACACCAGGGTTTTCTGATAGCGATGCGGTCCCGTGGGTCGGGCAAGGCGAAGAAGAAAGAAAAACGGGAGCAGTTGCGCGATCTTTTGGCGGCGGCCAACCCGGTATTGATGTCTGGTCGGTTCGCTCAGATGCGCTTTTGTTCGACGGCTTCTTGCCCGGTGACTTCGTACTTTTGGACACGCACAAAGCTGACCGATGCGCGCCAGGTGACTATGTAGTCGCTCAACGATATGATGCGCAAAACGGGACGGCTTCGACAGTTTTGCGCCGATATGAGCCGCCTGTTTTGGTAGCAAGCTCACCAACTTTTACAGAGAAGCGAATAGACATCGTTGACGGAAACAACGTCCTAATCCGGGGAAAGGTCGTAGCCCAATGGCGAAGCACTTAAAGCGCGCAACTATTGTAATCGCTTGCACCAGTACAGTTGTTTTTGCACAGGCCACACCCCCAACCTACAGTGCAATAGATGCGATTTATGGCACTTGCTTCAATCCCGAATATAGATCAATCGACCATATTGGTTTTGCCGAGTTTGCCGAATGGCCTGAACTGGAACCGGCCGTGCTTGACGCCCTACGGCCAGCGAACAAACCGGATCCGTGGACAGGCTGGATCGCGACCACCCCAGACGACAATCAACTTGCGTTTTTTTCGTTTGCAGGAAAGACGAACGACGTTGAAATCTGCGGTGCTTTTTTCCGCAAGATCAGAGGCCCGGATGTATGGGAGACAATGCAGGACGAGACGCGGATCGAGATACTAGACACAGCGACGGAACTAGGCTGGACCTCGCACATGTTTTCAGTTGAACAACTTCCAAATGCTCAAATGGAAATAAGATGGCCACGCGACGAGGCCGACACGATGATATTCGTTTTACACAAGCAGTAATTTTCGTTTTTCGCATTTTTTGCGTTGACAGTGATAGGTAGCAACTCCTAACTCGTGTGTGACTACACCACACGAAGGAGCACGGACGTGTCACAACCCGCCCCCGCCATTCCAAATGCCATTGCCGGTCCGATCACTGACGGGATCCTGCGCCGGATCCGCGATGCGGGCTTGGCCGTACAGCATGACCAGGCCGTCAATGAAGCCGAAGCGGCCCTGATCTTGATGTGCGTCGGCCCCATGGCCGAAGAACTTTTGCGGCGACGCGACGCCATGAAAGCACTGGCAAATGCAGACACGCGGCTGTCCAACGTCACCGTGTTCCCAGGGGGCGCTAACAGTGCAGAGCGTTGAGACTGTCCGCCTCCTGAATATCGAGACACTGACCGACGAAGAACGGCGCGGCTACCTGTTTGCCTGCGAAACAATGCGCACCTGGTCACGGCAGATCAAAGACAACGCGCCCCAAATGGCTGGCGCGGATCTGCAGATCCCGCTGGGCCTGTCGGTCCAGAACTCATGCAAATTCGCAATCGGCCTAGCCGACGCGATGGCGGCACGCGCCCGCCCCTGACTTTCCCAGGCGGGGCCGCTTGTGGTTTCCCCAAGGACCATCCCGCCACCACTCAACTTCCGGCCTGCAGAGCGGCGCAGCCGGCAACCCCAAAGAGGCAAGAGCATGTCCGTTGTTTGGAGCATCTTAATCGCATTTGGCGGCTTAGTAGTTGTCGCGCTTAGCGCAGTGATCGTTTGTTTGTTCATCATGCCGCGACGCCCAGAGCGTCCGAGCAACCACCCCGAAGAACGGCACGATCGGGAAAACATGAGAATGTGGTTTGCCAAGAATATTCTAGGTGGCCTGCAATGACCGGACCTATTTTTATCACCGCAAGCAAGGTCGCGGAACTCACCGGATTTGAAAGCGGTATCGCCTTTCTCAAGGAACGCACCAGGCTCGAAACTGATTTGGATTTTCCCAAGCCCATGCCAACCTGCCGCCGGCCGCTGAAATGGCGGGCCGATGCCATATCGGCCTGGACAGCTGTGCATGGCACCTTCCAGTTGCCAGAGACACCACCCGGCGGCAACGTTGTTCTGCTGCAGGAGGCGCGCCGGCCATGAGCGGTCGCGGACCAATTCAGAACAAGATCCCCGGCCTGCGGCAACGTCAGCTGGCTAACGGCACATGGCGCGTGTGGTGGGAACCGAACAAATCCGCGCGGGATCTGGGCTTTGGCCCGCTCGACCTTGACGGGACACGGCCCACCTGGTCGGAACGCGAAGCCAAGAAAAGAAACGATGACGTGGATGCAGCCAGGTCCGGAACGCCCGTGCGCAAACCAATTGCCGGCGGCCGCACGATCGACGCCCTGATCGATGACTACCAAAGGTCGATCGCTTTCACCTCTTTGGCCGCAAAAACCCGAACCAGCTACAAGATCAACACGGGCGTGATTTCACGCAAATGGGGCAGCAAAAATGTTCTGGAGTTTACCAAGCCGATTGTTGCCACCTGGTACGAAACACTGTTCACCACCACAGGCGCCTACAACGCGGCGGCCGTGATCGGTATGATGTCGATCCTGATGAACCACGCGGAACTGCGCGGCTGGCGTCCAGAGGGCACAAACCCGCGCGCCGGCATTAAGTTTCGCGGCATGTCAGGACGCGATCGCGCCGGATCCTGGGCAGAGTACGACGCATTGATTACAGCCGGTGATCGGCTGGGCTGGTACGCAGCCACAACCGGCATTGCCCTAGCCACCCTGCAAGCGCAGCGGCAAACCGATGTTTACCTGGCCAAATTGCAAGAGTTTCAGCGGGTCAGGATCGAGGCCGACGCAGACCCGATCCTTGTCTGGGGGTTGGTCAGATCCAAGCGCGGCACCTATGGCGCGATGCCGTTGCACGAGGAAGTCGCCCCGCGGATCGAGCGGATCCTGCAAGACGCCCATGGCGACAATCAGCGCACCGCCCTGCTGATCGACGAGGCGACAGGTCGCCCCTACTCCGGGGATCTGTTTCGGAAACGCTGGTCAGCTATCCGCAGCGAAGCGGCCAAGACATGCCCCAGCGTGAAGTCCCTGCAATTTCGGGATCTGCGCCGCACCTTCGGCGTCTGGGCCCGCGAAGGCGACGCCAGCAAAAGCGACGTCGGCGACGTCTTGGGCAATGCGGCCGGCACAAACCCGCAACTCAGCGGGATCTACATGCCGCCGTCCTTCCACACAGCGCGCCGCGCGATCAACGCGATCCAGCGGCCAGGCAAGAAAGGGGTCTCTTGATGGCAAAAAACAAAAACACCGAGCGCTTCAAGAGCTTTGATGTGATGCTCCCGCAAGGCGCACGTTCGCGACACATGAAAGCGATGCAAGCATTGGAAGAAGCCGACGACTTGCTGCCAGCAGATGCGCTGGACGGCAATGTTAGCGACATCACCGCGGCGATCAATCACCTGGCAACGGCATCCAAAAACCTATCCGAAATGCTTGCTTATCGTAAGATGCTGGGCATCGACTGAAAGGCTCCAAAAATGATCACACTTGAAACCCAAGTCTCAGGCGGTCAGCTGGCCAGCATTATGTGCGATGACGCATAGGAAATGGCATACTTTCTGCGCGGCTTGATCGAGGATGCCGGCGACGACTTCCCGCGCGCGATCAAGGACGAGCTCAGCGACACCGAAGAAACGTCCGTGGTGGAATACTTGCGCTTTATGGCTGATCAGATCGAGGCGGACTAAGCGGTGCAGCGGGCGCCTTCGCCCGCTCTAAAACCTGCCGGTGCTTTGCAAGTAGTTCGTCGGCAACCGCGCGCATATCCGCCCGGTACCGAGACATAGCTGCAGCGATCGCGTGGGTTTTTTGGTCCAGCCTGGGGTTGTCTGCCAAGGTATCGTCGAGCTGATCAAACAGCGAAAATTCTAAACCTTCGTAGGCATGCAGTGCTTCGAACAACCGCTCCGCATGCTCAAAATCAACATCGTCAACCATTACGTCCATTCCATACAAAATGCATTTGTGCCCATGCATTGATACAGGCACGCCGTTTAAACTGCGGTGCCATTGCTTTATTCTGCCAAAGCATTCCTCTAACCGAGTGACGCTAAACAGCTTCACAGACAATCTGTGATGGAATTTCCACCGTCAATAGAGCTATCAAAAATGATAGACATGTGCCGTTTTATGGACGGTCAAGACGGGCCCACGCTATCCTTTGATTATGGAAAATTGGGAATTAGAAGATCTCGCCGCACAGTGCCGTTTCGCATTGGCATCACAAGGTCTGAGCATTCGCGTGGTCCACGATCAGGAAGAGGCAACGCGCCTCACCGCTGCGATGTGCAAGCGGCATAGTGGCATCCTTGACCCGACAAAAAACGTATTCACCAAGCGCAGTGCGATGTGGATCTTCGCGATGCAAGACGGGCTGCCCAGGATGAAGTGCGGGATGCGAGTTGATGACTTGGACGATGAACCCTTGGGGTTGTTTTTGCAGCGCGCATTGAACGTCGTGTTTAAGGCTGGTTTAAGCGGTGACGCTTGGGATACCGTGTCACAAGATCTGCACGGCCGGGCGGTCTACTGCGGCGACTTTGCTGCAACCTTGGCCAACGGCCTTGCACCGAACGGAGCGCGTGCGATCCAGTATTTTACAACCTATGTACATCACCGCGCCTTCACCGATTTTGCCGCCAATTTCACCTACTGTTTTTTGCGCGAAAGCCAGCGCGCACGTGCCAAGAAGTACGGCTTTTTGGATGCAGACGCTTTTGCCTGGGCAAGCGAACGCACACTTTATGTCGATGGCAATCCGGGCTGGATCGCCGCACTGCGCAAAAAGAGACAAACCGAATTGTTTGAGGCCGTTGGGTCGACATTACTGCAGAGTTTCGCAGTAAATCAAAAGCCGCTCTTGCCCACTTTTGTTGGTCACGCGACACCCAACTCGGACAAAAGGGAAGCGCACATGTAACGGTTTGGAAATCAGGTTCCAATCCATAAAGTCAGGCTCAGCCAGAGCACCCCTTTCCCACGCGCGCCTTTGCCCAGAAAAACTTCGTTGACGCACGTCTGGGGATGCTTTTTCAAACTCACGCTGGAGCTGCTCGGCGTTCATCGACTTTGGTTTGCGCCGGGCCAGCAGGCCCAGAGGGCCAATAGACAACAACCTGGTCATGCCGTTTTTTGGTTCAGCATATACGTCGCAGAAGTTGATGATGTCGGCGAAACCCTCAAGCCGAGCCCCAGACTGGATGTAACACTGAAACATCTTGGCAATGGTGGGGCCGGTGTCAATCGATACTGGTATCAGAGGCTTAAACCCTAGAAGGACGTCCGGTGTGGCGCCCAGGTTCCAAGCTATCCTACCGAAACCAAACGTGCCCGGTCCTGTCTTTGAGTTGTCAAAGTGTCCGTTTGCAAATTTGGTTAAATGCCCGACAGAATAGTCGCTCGCACGTGAAAGCTCGGACATACTGCGAAACGGACTGGCGTCATACTGCATCAGAAATCGGTTTCGAACAGCAATAGGATCTATGTTCATAGTGCCTCAAGGAATCAACTCGTCAAAATCTATCACAAATGATAGATTATTTTTTGCATTCCGTTGGGACGCTTAACGTCGGACGGAAAAATGCTAAGCGCAGAGGGCCTACATGAATGACGAAATCTACAAATGGGATCCTGTTGGTGGGCTTGTGCGAGATGCCCTTTACAGGTTTCCCAAAGACCGAACCGCCGCACTGAACTTTATCGTCAAGAACGGCCCAGCAACGCCCGAAGCAGCTGCAGCTCTTTTGGACGAAGCGGACGCAGAGAATGACCGTCCGACTTCGGACGGTGTCGGACGGTCGGATGAACTAAGCCAAACAAAGGAGTAAGATGCTGTAATGATTGAGTTTAATGGTGCCCCCACACGGACTCGAACCGCGGACCTACTGATTACAAATCAGTTGC
>NZ_JBYNDP010000112.1:0-11708 GCF_059783535.1 Tateyamaria sp.
CGGCGCATGATCCAGATGACCCAGAACCTGAACGAGAACTGGGCGGGCCATGTCAACGTGAACGGGGATGCAGGCGTGAACTGCTATACCTGTCACCGCGGTGAAGCCGTGCCCAGCGACATCTGGTTCAATGTGACCCCGGTCAACGAGAATGTTGGCGGGTGGGCTGCGGATCAGAACCGCGCCACGTCGATGAGCTCATCGACCTCGCTGCCGTCTACGGCGCTCGAAGTCTATCTGACCGACTATGATAGCCTTGTGAACGTGCATGATCTGGAAAGTCGTGTGGCCGGTGTGCCGGGTCTCGACGAAGAGGTGCACACGATCCAGAAGACCGAGATGACCTATTCGCTGATGAATTACTTTGCGAATTCGTTGGGGGTCAATTGCGTGTTCTGCCACAACAGCCGGGCGTTCTATGACACGGCGCAGGTGACGCCGCAGTGGTCCACCGCCCAGCAGGGTCGCCAGATGGTTATCGAGATGAACCAGGAATACCTGATCCCGCTCAAGGACACCTATCCGGCCGAACGTCTTGGCCCCATCTATGCCGATGCACCGAAGGCGGGCTGCCGGACGTGCCACAAGGGCTATCAGAAACCCTTGCAAGGCATGAACATGGTGGCCGATTGGCCTGAACTCGCGTCGACCGAGGCGCCTGTTTACGAGTGATGTGGCGGGGGCGGGTTGTGCCCGTCCCCGTGACGCCAGGCGCGGGTCTATGGCTTCCTTGACCCACGCACGGGATCGATGATCCCGGTTCCCTTCCTGTTGGCTACAGGAACCTGGCGTCGTGCTTGAACCCTCAGGCACGACGCCTTTTTGCCCCAGAGGTCTGCTTGGCAAGGCGGACGGGGCGAGTTGAAAGGACGTGCGCCCATGACCGAGAACATGACCAAAACACCTTTGCTGGATACTGTGGCGGGCCCCGCTGATCTGAAGCGCTTGAATGATGCTGATCTATCGCGTCTGGCAGATGAGCTGCGCGCTGATGTGATCGACGCTGTCAGCCGGACAGGTGGGCATTTGGGGTCGTCCCTGGGTGTGGTGGAACTGACCGTCGGCATTCACGCCGTCTTTGACACCCCGCGTGACAAGTTGATCTGGGATGTTGGTCATCAGTGTTACCCCCACAAGATCCTGACGGGTCGTCGCCACCGCATGTCGGGGCTGCGCCAGAAGGATGGGATCAGCGGGTTTACCAAGCGGGCCGAGAGCGATTTCGATCCCTTTGGCGCGGCGCATTCGTCGACCTCGATTTCTGCCGCACTTGGCTTCACCGTGGGTCGCGATATGGGCATGCCGACAGGCGATGCGATTGCTGTGATTGGTGATGGCTCCATCAGCGCGGGCATGGCCTACGAGGCGCTCAACAATGCGGGCCATGAGGGGCGGCGGTTGTTCGTGATCCTGAACGATAACGAGATGTCGATTGCCCCTCCCACCGGCGCGATGAGCACGTATCTGTCGAACCTGTCCCGCAATTCCCCCTTTGCGCCGCTGCATGCGATTGCCGAAGGGATGGAAGCCGCCTTGCCCAAACCCATGCGCGATGGGGCGCGGCGTGCGCGCGAGATGGTGACGGGAGTGGAGAGCCGGGGCACCTTCTTTGAGGAACTGGGATTTGACTATATAGGCCCGATTGACGGGCATGACATGGGGCAGGTGCTGTCGGTGCTGCGGGCGGCCCGCACGCGGGCCACAGGGCCGGTGCTGATCCATGCCTGTACGGTCAAAGGCAAGGGCTATGCCCCCGCCGAGGGGTCGGCGGACAAATATCATGGTGTGTCCAAGTTCGACGTGGAGACGGGTGAGCAGTCGAAGGGCAAGAGCAATGCGCCGTCCTATACGTCTGTTTTTGGCGAAACTTTGGCCGATCTGGCGGCAAAGGATCCATCGATTGTGGCTGTCACCGCTGCCATGCCCTCGGGCACCGGGGTAAACAAGATGGCCGACCGCTTTCCTGGGCGTGTGTTTGACGTAGGTATTGCGGAACAGCACGGCGTGACATTTGCCGCCGGGATGGCGGCAAGCGGGTTGAAGCCGTTTTGCGCGATCTATTCGACGTTCCTGCAGCGCGGCTATGATCAGGTTGTGCATGATGTGGTGCTGCAGGGCCTGCCTGTACGCTTTGCGATCGACCGTGCTGGCCTCGTCGGGGCCGATGGAGCCACCCATGCGGGGTCTTTTGACATTGGCTACCTCGCGTCCTTGCCGGGGATCGTGGTGATGGCGGCCGCCGATGAGGCGGAGTTGGTGCATATGGTCACCACCGCTGCGGCCCATGACAGCGGACCCATTGCCTTCCGCTATCCGCGTGGCAACGGGCGTGGGGTCGAGATGCCCCAGCAGGGCGAGGTGCTGGAGATCGGCAAGGGCCGGATGATCCAGGAAGGTTCGGACGTGGCGCTGTTGTCGCTGGGCACGCATCTGGATGCCTGCGAGCGTGCCGCTGCACGGTTGGAGGCGGAAGGGCTGTCGGTGTCCATCGCAGATGCGCGCTTTGCCAAGCCCCTGGATATCGAGATGGTCCGCGACCTTGCCGTGCGCCATGAGCTGCTGGTGACGGTGGAGCAGGGGGCCATGGGTGGTTTTGGCGCGATGGTGTTGCAGACCATGGCGGCCGAAGGGCTGCTGGATCAGGGCCTGAAAGTGCGCACAATGCACTTGCCTGACCGGTTCATTGATCAGGCGAGCCCGGATGAGATGTATGAAGATGCCGGTCTGACGGCGGCGGATATTGTGAACACCGTGCGCGATGCCGTGGGGCGGACCGAGAGCAATGTGGTGGACCTGATCGCGGGGGAGTGACCTGTTGCAATGACGCGCTTACGCGCGACATGATTTTATTCAGGAGGGCCTTTTCAGACCCTCCTGACGTATGCCGCTAGCGGTCATATTTTCAGTTAGAAGAAACACGCGCCCGGGCTGCGGCTGCCTGATCAGGCAGGCCGGATTTGTCGTAGATCCCTGCCAGCATGGTGTTGAGCGGAATGCCGTCCGGATCAAAAGTACGTCTCATTTCAAGGACTTGCTGCGCCTGTGAGGTGCGGCCGGCGCGGATCAGCGCGTCGAGGTGTATCTGTTCGAAGAGGTCGCGCTGTGCGTGGCTGCCGCCGCATTCCGCCAGCCGGGGCAGGGCTTTGCCCAGAAAGCGGATGCAGTCGTCGTAATCTTCGGCCGCATGGGCAGCTATGCCGTGTGCGGCCCAGAGGGCGACGTCGCGCCAGACCTGCCAGTCATGTTTCGTCTCATCCTCGGCGCGGGCTTCGATGGCTTTGAGGAGGGTCTCACCCTCCTCGCGGTGGGTGCGTCCAAGCGCGTAGAGGTATTGCAGGGTGAGGAACGGGCTGACCGTGTCTGTGCCGCGTTTGGCGATGTGGTCCGCAACGTCCTGCCAACGGTTGCCGACATTGATCCCGGCAAATTCGATCCGGGCGAGCAGTGAGACGGCGCCGACCTGGTCCTGCGAGTAGTCCTTGTTCTGGCCCCAGACATGGGTGTCATAGGCGGCGAGCACGTCGTCCGTGCGTCCGGCCGAGATGTAGAACAGGGCCAAATGCCACCAGTTGTGGGTGTGCATGAAACTGTTGAGGTCGGCCCAATGGTGGGCGACAGATTCCAGGAATGCGGTGCCCTCGGCCACCTGACCGCGGGTGAGGTATATGTGCGCCAGCGCGTGATGCGCCCAGGGTTCGCTTTCGTCGAGCGTGAGAGCATGGCGTGCGGCGGCTTCGGCATCATCCAGTAGGTGGCATTCCTCGAACCCGAAGGCGCGCATGCCGTGGGCATAGGCGATGTCGGCTGCGCCGGGTTGGGCTTTTTCCGCGACGCGCAGCATGGCGGGGAAGTCGCCGATGTTGAACGTGTGGTATTGGCCCAGTTTCAGCATGACCATGTCGCGGGGATAGGCGCTGACGGTGGCTTCGCACAGTTCGATCAGTTTGGGGATGTCACCGGCCACAAACAGGCGGGCGGCTTCGACGGTAGCCTGTTCGCGTGGGGTGAGGCCCTTCGCCGCCAGTGCGTTGTCCAGGAACGGTTGCGCAAGGCCCGGCGCCGCTGGCGCCTCGAGCAGCATGTAAAGGATCGCGGCATAGGCGTTGGCGAGGCCGCACTCGCGGTCAGCCTTGGCGGCTTTCAACACATTCACCGCCTTGGTCTGGAAGCTGATGAAGCCGTGCACGAAATCGTCGATGCCCTGGCGGGTTGCGTCGGTGTTGCAGGTGATGGGCAGTCCATAGAGGTCTTGCATGGTGCCTCCTTCAGATTGGGTGTTTGGCGGCGTAGGCGCGCAGCAGCTCTGCCACCTGGTCGGGCGCGTCCCAGTGGATCGAATGCCCGGCCCCTTCGAGGATGTGGTGTGGCAAGTGGCTGAGCACCGCGAGGATGTGGTCGGGTGGCACGATCAGGTCAAGTGCGCCGATCAGGACCTGCGTGGGGCATTTGGGGCTGGCAAGGGCCGTCCCGTCGAACCCGCGCAGGGCGGTGAGCTGGTGTTCCATCGCGTCTGCCGATTGCATGTGCGGGTAGGCGAGGCTGTCCGCCACCGCCTGATCCACTGCTGCCGGGTCGTTGTAGACCAGCGGGTTGAAGAGCCACGGGAACAAGGCGCGCAGCCATGTGTCCTCGGGGGCCGGGCTGCGCCGGATCGCGATGAGGTTGGCAAAAAGGGCGGTATTGCGCGCGAGGCGGATAGGGGCCGAGGCAGCAATGTGGGTTGAGGCCATTCGCTCAGGCACCTCCTGTGCCATGTGCAGGGCGATGATGCCGCCCATGGAGTGGCCAATCGTGTGATACCGGTCGAAGCCCAGGTGGCCCATCAGCGCCAGCGCATCTTTGCACATCAGGTCGATGCTGACTGGCGCGTTCCATGGGGTTGTTTGCCCCGTCGTGCGGTTGTCGGGTGTGACGCAGGTGAAGTGGTTTTGCAGCAGGGGGATCAGCGGTGTCCAGCTGGCATGGTCTGACATGAAGCCCGCAAGCATCAACAGTGGTGGTCCGTTGCCTGTCACCTCGTAGTGCAGCGCGATGTCGTCACGCTCAAATGTCGGCATTGAGCTCTCTCCATGTTGGCAGCAGGTCGCCCGGGGCGGGGGTTGCGGCATAGACACCGCGTGCGATGGCGCGGCTGAGGCAAACGGCGGCGGCATGGCCGATCATTGTTAGGTCCAACGGGGTTGTCATGCGTTTGGCGCTGGTCGAGACGCTGAATACGAGGTCGCCATCACCCGGGCTGTGGGCAGGGACACAGGCGCGTGCGATGCCGTCATGGGCTGCGATGGCGACACGCTGGCATTGCGCCTTGTCGAGCGTCGCGTCGGTCGCAACGATGGCGATCGTGGTGTTGGCCCGCTCCAACATGGCCGTCAGTTTGCGGCTGTCGTGGGTGCGTCCGAGCCCCGTTTGTACATCGGGGCCAAGGCCACCAAATTCGCCGTCGATCTCGAATGGGGCGGCCCAGAAATGCTTGTCCCCCGGCGTGGTCACGCTGCCCATGGGGTTTGCCGCGACGAGCGCGCCTACGGTGATCCCGCTGTCGAGGGTCAGCGACGCAGTGCCCAGGCCGCCTTTCATCATGGCGGTCATGGCGCCGGTGCCCGCGCCGATCGTGCCGATAGGCGTGCTGTCTGTTGCGGCCTCAAACGCGGCCCGTCCGAGCGTGGGGTAGGGCGTGTCGGTCCAGGTCTGATCGCCCCCGGACAACAGGTCGAAGATGATGGCCCCCGGCACAAGCGGGATGATCGCGTTGCCCACCCGGTAGCCGCGACCCTTTGCCCGTAGCCCTTCGACCACGCCAGAACAGGCGTCGAGGCCGAAGGCGCTGCCACCTGACAGCACCAATGCATCCACTTGCGCCACCGATTTGTCCGGAGCCAGAAGGTCCGTTTCCCGCGTTCCCGGCGCGCCGCCCTGGACTGAGACAGAAGCGGTGAACGGTGTGTCTGCCGTTAGCACTGTGACGCCGGATTTGAGCCTGTCGTCTTGCGCGTGGCCGACCTTGAGCCCTTCGATATCCGTAATCGCGTTTTGCGGCCCTGGGGTCATTTTGAGTTCGTGCCTCCGGCTGGGATTTTTTGAAACAGGGAAGAAGTGACCTGGTCGCGTTAGATACGAGGTTTCGGCGCGGCTGTGGCTGGATCGCCTGTGTTGGGCACACCTTTGGGTTCGATCAGCAGGACCTTGCATTCCTGGTCCGCGCGGGGGCGGTGGGTGACGCCTTTGGGGACGATGAACAACTCGCCTGCTTTGACGGGGTGGCTTTGATCTTCGATGTCCATGACCATCTCGCCCTCGAGTACGAGGAAGAAATCGTCGGTGCCTTCGTGCAGGTGGAAGGGGAATGCGCCTTGGAACTTGACCACCATGACGTCGTTGTCGTTGTAGTCGGCGATGACGTGCGGGTCCCAGTGAGTGTTGAATTGGGCCGGCTTGGCGGTCAGGTTGATGGTCTGCATGTGCGGCTCCTCTCTTGGAAGCATCATGCCCGAACGCGGCCTATCTACAAGAGGGTGGATGCAGACGCTTTGGGCGCAGTCCAAAAGCCGATTTGTAATGAGGTTTTGTCTCAAGGCGTTGCACATGTTGCATCATGGACCAGTCATCACTATCTTCGGCCTGGTCAGACAAACGGGAATGGCATCATGGATTGCACTCTCACCAACTAACCCATCAAGGTTTCTTGTCGTGAGCGTCTGTAATGTCTTCTGTCGTCGTTTCCGGTCTGCACTGGGATACCCCCGATAACACACATCTTTTCACCGATCTGAATTTGACATTCGGGCCGTTGAGAACTGGGCTTGTCGGTCGCAACGGAACCGGCAAGACAACGCTGCTTCGTCTTATTGCCGGTGAGTTGACGCCGTTGCTCGGCGGGATTACGAGGCCGCCCTCCCTCGGGTTTCTCTGTCAGAACTCGGAGCAAAGTGAGAATGCGACGCTTGCAGACCTTTTTGGCGTAACAGACCAACTTGCAATTCTTGCACGTGCTGAGAGGGGCGAGGCAACGGCCGATGATCTTGCGGAGGCCGACTGGACCCTGGAGGCACGAATGGGTGCTGCGCTGGGAAGCATGGGTCTTGACCACCCCCCCGATATGCCGCTCGATGCGCTGTCTGGTGGACAGCGCACCCGCGCAGGGCTTGCAGCACTCATCTTTGCAGAACCGGATGTGCTTTTGCTGGATGAGCCGACAAATCATATTGACCGTGCGGGACGACAGCTGGTGATTCAAACATTGCGAGCCTGGCGGGGCTGCGTGATTGTTGCGAGCCATGATCGCGCGTTGCTTGATGAAATGGATGAGATTGTTGAATTGACGACGCTTGGCGCGCGCACTTACGGTGGCAATTTCAGTGTCTATCGTGAATTGAAAGCCGCCGAACTGGCCTCGGCAGAACATGAGTTGGCACGGTCCAAGCGGCTTGTGGCCGAGACCCAGGCGCGGGCACGGCAGGCCGCAGAACGCAAAGCACGCACTGATCGACAAGGACGGCAGCTTCGGGCGTCGGGCAGCCAGTCACAGCTGTTGTTGAATGCCGCGAAGGAACGCAGCGAGGGATCAGGTGGCGCTGCCGCGCGGCTGAGGGATCGCCAGATGGATGAAGCGGACTCCGCATTGGAGGCGGCACGCAGCGCAGTCGAAGTGTTGCAGCCTTTGGTCATGGACATACCTCATTCGGGTCTGGTTTCGGGGCGCGATGTCCTGCACGTCAATGACGTGTCTTTTGCCTATTGTGACAACAGGCCCATCCTGAAAGGCATTTCGTTTGCCATTCGTGGACCAGAACGTATCGCAGTCGAAGGCAGGAACGGGTCTGGCAAATCGACTTTGCTCGCCTGTATCCACGGTGACCTTCAGCCGCTGAGTGGCTCTGTTGCTTTGCATGTTCCGGCAGCACTTCTTGATCAGGACCTTCGCCTGTTTGATCCGGATGAGACGGTGTGTGATGCCTTTGCGCGCATTGACCCGGACGCAACAGAAAACGGCCGGCGGGCGGCTCTTGCCCGTTTTCTTTTTCGTGGCGAGGAGGCCGATCGGAAAATTGGCTCCCTTAGCGGTGGTCAACGACTGCGTGCAGGGTTGGCCTGCACTCTCGGGCACAGTCGCCCGCGCCAGCTGTTGCTTTTGGATGAGCCGAGCAATCACCTCGACTTAGAAGCTATCGAGACATTGGAGGCCGCACTTGCTTCCTATGCTGGTGCAATTCTTGTCGTCAGCCATGACGAACACTTTCTTGAGCGCATTGGTGTGGAACGTCGATTGCAGCTGTGATCGATTACACGAACCACGGCACAGTCCGTCATTGGTATCCGCCATTTGGAAGCAGACCAGATACCGATACATCGACCAATACCCGCGCAAGCCAGTTCAAATGCAGCGCCCGCCATCCACCTCGAGCGCTACGCCGGTGATCATCGATGCCGCATCTGAGCACAGGAACGTGGCTGCGGCCCCCATGTCTTGCGGGGTGGAGAAGCGGCCGAGGGGAATGGTGGACAGGAATTTCGCGCGGGTCTCTGGCGTGTCCACGCCCATGAATGATTTGAGCAGGGGTGTTTCGCCCGCCACGGGGTTGATCGCGTTTACGCGGACGCCATGGGGCGCAAGTTCGACCGCCATGGCTTTGGTTGCGGTGATCATCCATCCCTTGGAGGCGTTGTACCAGTTCAGCCGGGGCCGGGGGCTGACGCCCGCGGTGGAGGCCACGTTGAGAATGGCGCCCGCCCCGCGGTCTTTGAAATGCGGGACAAGGCTGCGAGCGGTGAGGTAGACGGACTTGGCGTTGACGGCCAGAACGCGGTCGAAATCTTCTTCGGTCACATCCTCAAGCGCTTGGGGCAGGTGGGTGATGCCCGCGTTGTTCACGAGGATGTCGAGATGGTCGAACGTCTTGAGGGCGTGGTCGGCAAGGGCCTGCACGGATGCGCCATTGGATACGTCGACTTCGAAGGCCGTGCCGCCAATATCTTGCGCAATTGCCTTGGCCCCGTCGCTGTCGATATCGGCGACCATGACCTGCGCCCCTTCCGCCGCAAAGGCGCGTGCGATCCCCTCGCCAAAGCCGCTGGCTGCACCTGTGACGATGGCTGTTTTGCCCTCAAGCTGCATCTGACACCTCCGCTATGAAATCCCGCATGAGGGTATAGAACGCCTCTGCCGCGTCAAAGTCGACCGTGTGGCCCGCGTTGTCCAGCAGGTGGTAGCGGGCATTTGGCAAGTGCCGGGCGATTTCAGCGCCGAAAGGGTGGGGCATGATGGGATCCTGTTCGCCCGAGATGACGAGGGCGGGGCAGGTGACCTTGGCAAGCCCGGGGCGGAAGTCGAACCGCCCATGCTCGTTTTTTGGTCCGTTGAAGTGCATGGCAACCGGGTTCTTGACGATCATGCGCGCGACCATGCCCTGATCCAGTCCCTTGACGGAATAGAGCGGGAAGCAGGCGTCGAAGTAGGCTTGCCTGCGCTCTGGTGTGGGGTCTGACCAGTAGGTGCGCGCGACCTCACCGGCCTTTGGCCCGCCGATGCGCGTGAACGCGTCGAACACCGCTTCGAAATCCACATGGGCTGCTGTCACTGACAGAATGAGCCCGGACAGCCGGTCAGGGTGCCGCGTGGCAAAGGATTGTGCGACATAGCCGCCGAAGGACGCGCCGTAGATGATAGGTTTGTCGATCCCCAGTATATCGCACAGCCCTGCAACATCATCGCCCCATTGCGCGAGCGTCCACGTGTCGGGATCGCCATCGTCCGACCGGCCGTTTCCGCGATGATCGACATAGACGATCTGGCACAGGTCGGCGAGTTGCCCCAGATGCGGCTTGTAGATCGAATGATCCGCCCCGGGCCCGCCATGCAGGGCGATAAGCGTCGGCTTTTCGCGCATCGTTGCCCCGTCGGGGACAAGGCCTGCGCCCTCGATGTCAACATAAAGTCGAACGCCGTTCACCTCGATCCGCATTACGCTGTCGCCCTCCCTCCGGACTGGTCGAAACAGAAACCGGTGGTGAAGCTGGCCTCATTCGAGGCGAGCCAGCAGGCCATGGACGCAATCTCGTCCACCGTGCCGAAGCGACCCATTGGAATCTTGGACTGCATGAAGTCGATATGCTCTTGCGTCATCTGGTCGAAGATGGCCGTGCGCACCGCTGCCGGGGCGATTGCGTTGCAGGTCACGCCGCTTGTCGCCAGTTCCTTGCCCAGTGATTTGGTCAGGCCGATGACGCCCGCCTTTGAGGCCGAGTAGGCGGGGGCGTTCGGGTTCCCTTCCTTCCCCGCGATCGAGGCGATGTTGATGATCCGACCCCACCCCTTGGCCCGCATGATCGGGGCAGCGGCGCGGTTGCAGTAGAAGACAGCGTTCAGGTTCAGGTCATGGACCTTCAGCCAGTCGTCGATGGGATAGTCCCATGTGGTGGTGTTGGGTCCGGTGATCCCTGCAGAGCAGACGAGGATATCCGGGTCAGCCTCTTGCATGGCCAACCCCACGGCGTCGGCATCTGTCACGTCGATTTGGCGGCTGTCCAAGTCCAGTGCGGCGAGGGCATCGGCATTGATGTCCCAGACCTCGACCGTGCCGCCCTCAGCCTGGATTCGGCTTGCAATGCCGTGGCCCAGCCCGGCAGCCCCTCCGGTGATGACAGCTTTGCGGCCCTGAAAGCGGTTTTCGAAGATCATGGCATGTCCTTTCCGATTGCCTGGCGGTGCGCCGGTCTTAGCCGTGATGCGCCGCCACGGTTTTCAGGGTTGAGAAGCCATAGAGCGCCTCGAACCCCTTTTCCCGCCCGTGGCCGGATTTACCGATGCCGCCGAATGGCAGTTCGACGCCGCCCCCCGCGCCGTAATTGTTGATGAAAACCTGACCGGAGCGCAGCGCTTTTGCCAGCCGCATCTGACGGGCACCGTCCCTTGTCCAGACACTTGCCACAAGGCCGCAGTCGGTGCTGTTGGCGATGCGCAGGGCGTCCTCTTCGGTGTCGAAGGGGATCAGCACTTGGACCGGGCCAAAGATTTCATCGCGGGCAAGCGTATGATCTGGGGGCACGTTGTCAAACAGGGTGGGGAGGACATAGGCGCCGTTATCCGGGGCATTGTGCAGGTGCCCTTGGGCAGCGATGGTCAGGTCCGCACCTTGTGCAAGGAACCCTTCGACAAGCTGTTTTTGCCGGGTCGAGATCAGAGGGCCGATGCGCAGGTCATCGAGCGCAGGGCCAACGCTGAGGTCGGAGTAGGCGGAAGACATACGGCTGCGTACTTCTTCGTAAACCCCGCGCTGCACAAGGATGCGGGACGAGGCGGAACAGGTCTGTCCGGCGTTCTGGATCCCCGCATTCACGAGGAAGGGCAGGGCGGCATCCAGATCAGCATCATCGAATACCAGCTGCGGGGATTTGCCGCCCAGCTCCAGCGTGACCGGCACCACGTTTGCCCCTGCAGCCTGCTGGACCAGCGCCCCGGTGCGGACCGAGCCGGTGAAGCTGATATGCTGCACGCCCGGATGGGATGCCAGCGCCGCGCCCGCCTCGGCACCCAGCCCGGGGACCACGTTCAGTGCGCCATCTGGCAGGCCAGCCTCAGCCGCGATATGCGCAAAGGCGAGGGCGGTCAGGCAAGCCTCTTCTGCCGGTTTGAGGACGCAGGCGTTACCCATCGCAAGTGCGGCCCCCACGCTGCGCCCGATGATCTGCATCGGGTAGTTCCACGGCACGAT